>NZ_JBIMRC010000018.1:0-107838 GCF_043945575.1 Enterobacter cloacae complex sp. 2024EL-00214
GGTGGCGTATATTACGCTTTCCTCTTTCAGAGTCAACCCGTTATTTCAGAATTTTTCTCTTCAACCGACCGGGTTGTTTGTGAAGTGATTCACATCCGCCGTGTCGATGGAGGCGCATTATAGGGAGTTCTCGTGCCGCTGCAACTGCTAAATGACAGAAAAATGACTGACTGCTGCATTCCCCAGCAAAACCCCGCCTTATACCCTTTTACACACAGACTTATCCACAGACAGCTCAGAGATCCCTGAGCGAACCGACGAACTGAGGGGGAAAATCAACTATAATGGCGGAAAACATTCCCCCCAGCAGGCCACCCTATGATCACACAACGTCTCGTCCGTGACTGGCGCATCCCAACCGCTGGACTAATGGTTCTGACGCTCCTCTTTGCCGGTTTTACGCTACATACGCACTGGAGCGCCTTTATCCAGTGGTGCCTTGCCACACAAATCACCCTGCACCGCTATCTGGTGATGTACCTGCTACAGCTGAACAACCACCAGTACAGCGGAGGATTATGGCTATTAACCGGAGCCTTCCTTTATGGCGTCCTTCACGCCGTCGGGCCGGGGCATGGCAAATTCATTGTCACCACGTATCTGAGTACAAATAAAGAAAGCGAAATTGCCGCTCGTGTCGTGCCCTTTCTTGGCAGCCTGATGCAGGGAGTCAGCGCCATTCTCTTTGTCTTTATTCTGGCAGTGGGTTTTAACCTCGCATCAGGAGATATCAGCGTGAGTCGCTGGTATGTAGAGAAGATAAGCGCAGTGCTAATTGGTGCCTTCGGTGCATTTATCATTTATCAGACGCTGAAAAGCTTAAAACCGCGCAAGAGGGCTATCCGTTCACTCTCCCCTCTGCATCAGCATGATGAACACTGTGGTTGCGGACATCACGGTGTAGGAACAGACCTGACAACCGGCGACTGGAAAACTCGTCTGGGGGTGATTCTGGCAATTGGCGCGCGCCCGTGCAGCGGGGCAATCATGATCCTGATGTTCTCGAACGCACTGGGCATCGTCACCTGGGGAATTGCCGCAGTAATGACCATGTCACTGGGAACGGCACTCTCTATTATGGGGTTATCGCTGGCAGTACGTTACGCCCGTGAACGCACCGTAGCCTGGTTTGGGGGAGGATCGTCTCTGAGCTGGCTAGTACCGGCGTGCAAAATAGCTGGCGGGATTGTGTTGATCCTGTTCGCCACTCTTTTGTTCCTGACGGTGATCCCCATCAGCGCCAACGGTGACTATATCGCCGCCGGATGCTAATAAAAGAAAACCCGCCAGCGGCGGGTTTTCTTTTATTACTCACTAATTCGCGGATGCTGATCCACCAGTCGCGAACGCTTTTTCTGCAGCTCTTCAATCTCTGCGTCAATATTTTCAATCTTCTGCTCTACATTATCGTAGTGCTCGCGCAGGATCTCCTTCGCTTCCTGGATATCAGATGCCGCAGGCGTTGCCCCCTTCAGAGGACGGTTCGCAGTCTCCTTCATGGTAACGCCAGTAATCAAACCAATCACCGCAATCACCATCAGGTAATAAGCGGGCATCATCAGGTTCTGCGTGCTTTCCACCAGTGAGGCGGCAAGCGTCGGCGTCAGACCGGCAATCAGAACAGAGATATTAAAGGCAGCCGCCAGTGCGCTATAGCGAATGTGTGTCGGGAACATCGCGGGCAACGTAGACGCCATTACCCCGATAAAACAGTTGAGGATCACCGCCAGCATCAGCAGGCCGGCAAAAATCAGGCTCAACATATCACTGTTAATCAGCATAAACGCCGGGATCGCCAGCGCAAACAGCGCAACACTCCCCAGAATGATGAATGGTCGACGGCCAAAGCGGTCACTCAGCAACCCCATTATTGGCTGTACAAACAACATGCCCACCATAATGGCGATAATAATCAACACACCGTGATCTTCCGGGTAGTGCAAGTTATGCGACAAATAGCTTGGCATATAGGTCAACAGCATGTAGTAGGTCACGTTGGTGGAAATCACCAGACCAGTACAGGTCAACAGGCTACGCCAGTGTTTGGTTGCGATCTCCCTGAACGACACTTTTGGGCCATCCTGCAGTCCTTCACGGTCGCCCTGCTCCATCTTATCAACGTGCTGCTGGAACGCCGGAGTCTCTTCCAGCGCATGGCGCAGGTAAAGACCAATGATGCCCAGCGGAAGCGCTATGAAGAACGGAATACGCCAGCCCCATTCAAGGAAGTTCTCTTCACCGACTACAGTCGAAATCAGAACCACAACGCCCGCGCCCATGACAAACCCGGCAATCGAGCCGAAGTCCAGCCAGCTTCCCATAAAGCCGCGCTTACGGTCCGGGGAATACTCCGCGACGAAGATCGACGCACCGGTATACTCACCCCCGACGGAAAAGCCCTGCGCCATCTTACAGAGCAGCAGCAGAATCGGTGCCCAGATGCCGATGGAGGCATAGGACGGTATCAGGCCGATACAGAACGTACTGATCGACATAATGACAATGGTGATGGCAAGGATCTTCTGACGACCGTATTTATCGCCGAGCATGCCGAAGAAAAGACCACCTAACGGGCGGATCAGGAAGGGAACAGAGAAGGTCCCCAGCGCTGCAATCATCTGCAGGCTTGGGTCGGCACCAGGGAAGAACACTTTACCAAGTGCGTAGGCAACAAATCCGTAGACACCAAAATCGAACCATTCCATCGCATTACCGAGCGAGGCGGCGGTGATCGCTTTACGCAATTTAGCGTCATCGATAATGGTGACATCGCGAAGCGTGATGGGTTTTATCTTTTTCCTTTTAAGCATTGCTATCCTCGTAGATTGAGCCCAGTCTGCACCACAGACAACGTGCGATCTGCAAGGGCAGGGCTTCACCTCTTTCAAGCGTAGCAGGTTTACTTACATTGACGTTTCACGCCTATACAACCGAACCTGTTGACGCCTGCCTGGGCAGTTAATGACCTTTATTACCCTACCAGCGTTTATATTTGTGATCAACTTCACACATATTTTCCCGGTTTGTCATCTGATTTCAGCATTTGTCAATTACGACGAATACGCACTTTCTCAAACACCTCTATTATCCTTTGCATAGCAAAAAACAAACTGCGTACCCTCCCGCCATATCAGCATCAATTTTAATTATCACATACCGGTTACTTTGCTTTCGGCGGATATTCAAAAGCAATAATAAAAATTATGTTTCATTTTAATTAAATTAAAACTCCAATAAAAAAAACAGGCACAACCCCCCTGGTGTTTTGCACACATTTCAGGATGCCTGCTTATTTACTTTTATTGTATGGAGAGCAAATACATCGGCTTTGATACCGTGTAACACATTGGATTAATTGATTAATCCACTTGTTCTCACAGAAGAAGGGTCACCCACCAAAAATCTCTTCGACCATTGCATCCACCAGCCGTTTTGCCGAACAGAGTCTTGGCATTCCCAGAGCCACTGTTTGCCAGTTCTGTGTCACCGACCAGCTCACCGGATGTTTATCTGCCTGGCACCAGTCACCCAACCAGCCCAGCATATCTTTATGATCCATTAATCCCGGTGCAGTTGGTGTCGCCAGCCATTGATGATAGAAATGTCGGGTAGCGGGAGAGGCGTTAATTCCCTGAGCAAGATAGTTTGCCGCCATGCTACGCAGATTATCCTTGAGCATAGCCGCCACATCGTCATTCGCCAGGCGGCATGCATCGCCAAACGCGCCCCAGCGTAACTCCTCCAGCGCAATATAACAGCGCCCGGCCAGCGACCAGCCATCATAATTCCCGGCTCGCCAGCGGGTAAAAATCTGTTCACTGTGTTCGCCCGCCTGCACCGTCAACCCGCGTTGGGTAAGTGCCTTTTCTTTATACGTCGCACGCTGTCTGAAATGCGAAGAAAGCTCGGCATACTGATGAAGCAGCCCTGGCGATTGCTGCACACGCTGGTTAGCCTGCTGACGCAGCGCAATCAGTTTATCGGCCATGCGGGTCAGCGCGAGGTGGCCCGGGTCAAGCATACTGGCCAGTTTTTCCGCCAGCCCCAGACGCAATGCCGCATTTTCGTTGAGCATTCCCGCCATTGACCAGGGCCGCAGCCGGGTGTGCGTCATGATCTCCTGAGTCAAACGCTCACGAAACTGTAACTGTTGCGGCCCCAGGTGGGTATGACGCACCGCGTCCACCCCCTGAACCAGATCGACCATAAATTTAGGATAAATGCACTCCAGCGTCCGCCCGGGACCATCCAGTAGCTGTGTTGTCATGGTTGCTCTGCCGCGAATAGAGTTTGAATGTCATCGCGTAACAGTCGGGTATCTTCCTGAATCCACGTCGCAGTCGTGAGACTTTGCTTCAACAGTTGGCTGAGCGCTCGGGTCGAATGCTCATTCTGCTGACGCACTGCGAGGCTATCACGCAAACTTTCCTGTAACCCCGTCAGGCATAACGAAAATTCCGCAAAGAACGTTGCCATGCCCGCCGTAACAGAGACATCGACCTGCGCAGCCAAAGCTTTACAGATTTGTTCACAAAACTGATCAATATGCTGCGTAAATTTGTCATGTAGCTGTGCAACATCGATAACGTATCGTGTGCGCGTTTCCACATAATCTTCCCAGCCCCAGCCAGGATTATTCAGCCAACGAGAAACCGTTTCACGCATACTTCCCGCACCCGATGGCTGGCCCGTCGGGCGGTTGTCCATCGCGATGGCATCATTAAACAGCCCACGCGTGTTGAAGTTAAGCTGGTTAGCCTGAAACGCCGGGAAGCTAATACGCGCCCGAAAACCAGCGTGACTAAGCTGTTCTTTGATACTCGCCTCAATCGGTCGCATGGCCTCATTCAGCGAACGCGCCAGCGTAGACTCCAGTTGATCGAAACGTAACGCCAGCTCCCGGCTGATTTTGCTCTGTGCATCCAGCATGATCAGCTCGCAGGAAGAGCGGATTTTACTCAGCGCAATCTGTGCCTGCCCCTCATCCTCCAGAACCAGTTGGTTCATCTCTTCCGGCTCGTCGCGGCGAAGATTCAGCGGATCGATACCGGCTAAATCAAGGATATTGTGACGGCTAAAGACATGACCGATCGCCTGCTTAAGCGCACTTTTCTGCAGCGCCATAAAGTCATCCGTGGCACTCAGCGCCTGCCCGACCTCGTGCTTCACTTCATCGCTGGCCACACGCTGACGCATCTGCAGCAGCGACATATCCTCTTCAATCCGCGTGATATTAAGCTCCAGCTCCTCAAAGGCCACCGTCAGCCCCTGATAGCGAAAATCGAGATACTCCCTGGCATTTTGCGCATAGTTAAGGAGCTTATGCGACGCCGAACGCAGAGCAAATAACGACGCATTGGCATAGGCGGCATAAATCAGTTTGCGGATAGGTTGCTCAAATAGCGAATCTTCCCAGAGCAGATCGGCGGCATGACGAATATGGTCGATATTGTCCAAATCTGCTGAACGCCAGCGTCGTCCCAGTGCCGCTTCGGCAAAATCCTGTACCCAGCGCTGTTCCTGGTGATCCGGCAGCCGCCCATTGTTGACCATCTCATAGCGGGCACGGTTCGCCAGATACGCCCACATCGACGAAACAGGGTAAATCTGCCCCGGCGAAATATTCCCTTTCATTAAGGTGCCGGAAATCATCGCCCTGACCTGTTCCTCATCGTCGCTGTTGCGATCTTTCTGGTCGAACTTATTCACCAGGGCATACAACGGCACCGATTTTCCCGCTGCCGAAATCGCCTGGCGGACTTCCTCATCAGAAATGGATTTCAGCTGGGTGTAATCCATCACCGCCAGCACCGCCGATGCGCGAGCCAGCTGCTCACTGAGCATTTTTTGCAGATGCGGCTGTCCGGCTTCATTTGGCCCCGGCGTATCGAGCAACGTCAGTTGTCCAAGATGGGCACCCAGACCCGCGAGATGCACAAACTCCACCTCAATCACCGGGATGTGTTCGATAGCCGCATACTCTGAGAACGGGAACTCGACGCCCAATGCCAGGGAAAGCCGCACCAGGTCATTCAGACTTTTCAGACAATGAAATATCGGCTGCGCACCCAGGTGATGCTTTTCAAAAGCCTCACCTTTTTCAATGCTCTCCAGCAACGTATTCATGTCTTTATCAATTTCCAGGCGCAGCGCCAGCTTGCCGCGATCGTAATCGCAGAGCTTTTGCTGTAACCGCTGGATTAACTCATCAATCGGCGAGACATGAGAGAAATGTAGCACCGGCTCCTTCTGGCCCGGCGTATGGCGGATCAGCGTAGGGAGTGCCGTCATCGGGCGATTGCGGTTCGGCAACACTTCCGTACCCACAATCGCATTAATGGTGGTCGATTTTCCCGCTTTCATCGTGCCAACAATCGCCAGCACCATTTCCAGACGGGTTATTTTCCGTAATTCATTATTCAGCATCGCCTGCTGTGCTTCGACACCACGCGCGCTAAAATGCAAAGGCAAGACGTTGTTCTTTTCACCCGTCATAGCGGCTGCCGTGTTGTCCAGCATCGCAATCGGCATTGATTTCAACGTATCAAGATTCTGCAAGGCAAGCTGTAGCAAACGCTCAGCTTCCTGGCTTAATTCAAAAATAGTCTGTGTGTGCATGATAAAAGCCTTTCCTTAACGCAAATTTATTACTTTTATTAAGCCACCTGGTTTTAATTATGCTGTTTCGGCTTATATGATCACGTGTGGAAAACATGTTTGCTGAAATATAACTGATTGATGGCAATCAGAAATAATTCATCATCCTTGCATGGTGTGTAAAACTCTCCTTCTGACAGATAGCCAAAAGATAAAAAGCGTAGCCCATTTTTAGGAAACTTCAGGATATATCGTCATTATTTACCCACCTAAAAAGAGAGGTAATTCACCACCGTCATAAGATATGTATGACGATGAAGACCGTGGATAAATAACAACGTGGTGCTTCACCTTATCCGAAATGGAGGAACGTAGCAATTTGCTGCAATAAAATATTCAATATATTTAGCGCCAATTCTTTCCACCGTGTTAATGACGTAAGCATCGCTTAACTGACTGACAGAAAGTGTCACTCCCAACACGCTTTCCACACTTTTTTATTAAACAATATCACCGACAAAACTGTGGATTTGCGTTATACTTGCCACCTTTTTCGGCACTCTGCCGCCATTTAGCTGGCACTTTCCAGCGTGTTAAGCACTTTTTGAGGATACCCCTATGTCACTCCCACACTGCCCGAAATGCAATTCTGAATACACCTATGAAGATAATGGCATGTTCATCTGCCCGGAATGCGCTCACGAATGGAATGATGCAGAACCGTCTCAGGATAGTGATGCACTTGTCGTTAAAGATGCTAACGGTAATCTGCTGGCTGATGGCGACAGCGTTACCGTGATTAAAGACCTGAAGGTTAAAGGCAGCTCTTCTATGCTGAAAATCGGCACCAGGGTGAAAAATATCCGTCTGGTTGAAGGCGATCATAATATCGATTGCAAAATTGACGGTTTTGGCCCGATGAAACTGAAATCTGAGTTCGTGAAAAAGAACTGATTTTTTAAGTCTCCAGGCTGGATAAACACAGTTTATCCGGCAAAAACGCCCGGTGGTGCTTCGCTTACCGGGCGTATGAGCACTACACTTAACGGGCTTCTCTTACCTGAGGTAATGATTATGCCGTTAAGTCCCTATATCTCTTTCGCCGGCAACTGTGCAGAGGCAAGCGCCTTCTATCAGCACGCTGTCGGCGCAGAGCTTCTTTATAAAATCACCTTCGGCGAAATGCCAAAAAGCGATAACAGTGCAGAAGGCTGTCCCTCTGGCATGCAGTTCCCGGATTCCGCTATCGCTCACTCCAATGTCCGCATCGCTGGCAGCGATATCATGATGAGCGATGGGCTGCCCCCCGGCAGCAAAGCACAGTATGCCGGGTTCACCCTGGTACTCGACACCGAGGATGTCGCTGAGGGTAAGCGCTGGTTCGATAACCTTGCCGCTGGCGGTATCATCGAAATGGCCTGGCAGGAGACCTTCTGGGCACACGGTTTCGGTAAAGTTATCGATAAATACGGCGTGCCGTGGATGATTAATGTCCTTAAACCGCACTAACCTGCTGGCGGTGGGCAGTCTGCCTCCGCCTGTCATCAAATTCCGCTCAACTCTTCAAATTCCCGCAACCGGGACTTAACCAAAATGTCATATTGATGCGCCAGCATGAGGCCACATTTATCGTGAGGCCCAGCACATGCAAACCGTCATTCGCGTCGAGAAACTGAGCAAGACCTTCCACCACAATAAGGCTCTGCACACCGTTGATCTGACTGTCCAGCAGGGTGAAATGGTCGCTCTGCTGGGGCCATCCGGTTCCGGTAAATCCACCCTTCTGCGTCATTTAAGCGGCCTTCTCACCTGCGATAAAACACCGGAAAGCCACGTCGAGTTGCTGGGTAACACCGTACAGCGTGCTGGCCGTCTGGCGAGTAATATCCGCAAAAGCCGCGCCCAGACGGGATATATCTTCCAGCAGTTCAACCTGGTGAATCGCCTGACAGTACTGGAAAACGTGCTGATCGGCGCGCTCGGCAGCACCCCGTTCTGGCGCACCTGCCTGCGCTGGTTCTCTCCTTCCCAGAAGCAAGAAGCCTTGCAGGCGCTAACCCGCGTAGGTATGGCGCACTTTGCCCATCAGCGTGTCTCCACCCTGTCTGGTGGACAACAGCAACGCGTGGCCATTGCTCGCGCGCTAATGCAGAAAGCGAAAATCATTCTGGCTGACGAACCTATCGCCTCACTGGATCCGGAATCAGCCCGCATCGTGATGGAAACCCTGCGTGACATTAACCAGAACGATGGCATCACCGTGGTGGTGACGCTGCATCAGGTGGATTACGCCCTGCGCTACTGCGAACGCATCGTCGCGCTGCGTCAGGGACATGTGTTCTTTGATGGTGCAAGCCATCAGTTTGATAACGAACGTTTTGACCATCTCTACCGCAGCATTAACCGCGTCGAAGAGAACGCGCAGGCTGCTTAACGTCCCCACTACGAGGAATGGAAATGAGCTATAAAACGGTTGCCGCGCTGGCCTTTACCAGCATGTTCAGCATCAGCACCCTGTTAAGCCCTGCACACGCAGAGGAGCAGGAAAAAGCGTTGAACTTTGGCATTATTTCGACGGAATCACAGCAGAACCTGAAGCCTCAGTGGGAACCCTTCCTGAAAGATATGGAAACCAAACTGGGGATCAAAGTGAACGCCTTCTTCGCCCCGGACTATGCGGGCATTATCCAGGGGATGCGCTTTAACAAAGTGGACATCGCCTGGTACGGCAACCTCTCCGCAATGGAAGCGGTGGATCGCGCGAACGGCCAGGTCTTTGCACAGACCGTTGCAGCGGATGGCTCCCCGGGTTACTGGAGCGTGCTGATCGTCAACAAAGACAGCCCGATCAACAACCTCAACGATATGCTCGCCAAACGCAAAGATCTGACCTTTGGTAACGGCGACCCGAACTCCACTTCTGGCTTCCTCGTCCCTGGCTACTACGTCTTCGCGAAGAACAACGCCTCCGCCAGCGACTTCAAACGCACCGTTAACGCCAGCCACGAAACCAACGCTCTGGCCGTGGCGAACAAGCAGGTGGATGTTGCCACCAACAACACTGAAAACCTCGACAAGCTGAAGACTTCAGCGCCGGACAAGCTGAAAGAGCTGAAGGTTATCTGGAAATCTCCGCTGATCCCGGGCGACCCGATTGTGTGGCGTAAAAACCTCTCCGAAAGCACCAAGGACAAGGTGTACGACTTCTTCATGAACTACGGCAAAACGCCGGAAGAGAAGGCGGTTCTGGCGAAGCTGGGCTGGGCTCCATTCCGCGCATCCAGCGACCTGCAGCTGGTGCCAATTCGCCAGCTGGCGCTGTTTAAAGAGATGCAGGGCGTGAAGGACAACAAAGGTCTGAAGGACGCAGAGAAGACCAGCAAAGTGTCTGAGATTCAGGCGAAGCTGGAAGATCTTGACCGTCTGACCGCCGCGCTCGGTGCGATGACCAGCGTGAATAAAGCAGTGCAGTAACTCAGGTTCCCTCTCCCTTGAGGGAGAGGGTTAGGGTGAGGGGGAAATGCGCACGCTGATGCCCTCACCCCGGCCCTCTCCCACAGGGAGAGGGAGAACAGATAAAGGAACACACATGCAAACCATCACTGTCCCACCGCCGAAGCGCAGCTGGTTCTCGCTATTAAGCTGGGCCATCCTGCTGGCGGTACTTGTTATCTCCTGGAAGGGTGCAGAAATGGATCCGCTGCTGCTCTTCAAAGATTCCGGCAACATGGCGACCTTCGCCGCCGATTTCTTCCCGCCAGACTTCAGCCAGTGGCAGGACTACCTTGGCGAAATGGCAACCACCCTGCAAATCGCCGTCTGGGGCACCGCCCTTGCCGTCATTCTCTCCATTCCGTTTGGTCTGATGAGCGCCGAAAACATCGTGCCGTGGTGGATTTACCAGCCGATGCGCCGCCTGATGGACGCCTGCCGGGCCATCAACGAAATGGTGTTTGCGATGCTGTTTGTGGTCGCCGTTGGCCTTGGTCCCTTCGCGGGCGTAATGGCACTGTTCATTCACACCACCGGCGTGCTCTCCAAGCTGCTTTCTGAGGCGGTCGAAGCCATCGAGCCCGGACCGGTCGAAGGTATTCGCGCCACCGGTGCCAACAAAATCGAAGAGATCCTCTACGGCGTACTGCCGCAGGTGATGCCACTGCTGATCTCCTACTCACTGTACCGCTTTGAGTCCAACGTCCGCTCCGCCACCGTTGTTGGCATGGTCGGCGCAGGCGGTATTGGCGTCACCCTGTGGGAAGCCATTCGCGGTTTCCAGTTCCAGCAAACCTGCGCCCTGATGGTGCTCATCATCATTACCGTCAGCCTGCTGGATTTCCTCTCTCAACGTTTGCGTAAGCACTTCATCTGAGATAGCGAGGCTTTGATTGATATGCACTTATCCAGACATCCGACCAGTTACCCAACCCGCTGGCAAGAGATTGCAGCCAGACTCGAGGTGGAACTGCGCACGCATTACCGTTGCGGAGATTACCTGCCTGCCGAACAACAGCTTGCCGACCGCTATGAAGTGAACCGCCACACCCTGCGTCGCGCCATTGATCAGCTGGTCGAACGCGGCTGGGTGCAGCGCCGTCAGGGTATTGGCGTGCTGGTGCTGATGCGCCCGTTCGATTATCCGCTCAATGCACAGGCACGCTTTAGCCAGAATCTGCTTGATCAGGGCAGCCACCCCACCAGCGAAAAACTGCTGTCGGTGCTGCGCCCGGCCTCCAGTCACGTGGCAGATGCAATGGGTATTCAGGAGGGTGACAACGTCATCCACCTGCGTACCCTGCGCCGGGTCAACGGTGTGGCAGTGTGTCAGATAGACCACTACTTCGCCGACCTGACGCTCTGGCCGGTGCTGCAAAACTTCTCCAGCGGTTCGCTGCATGACTTCCTGCGTGACGCCACGGGCATTGCGCTCAAACGCACCCAGACGCGCATCAGCGCCCGCCGCGCGCAGGCCAAAGAGAGCAACGTGCTGGAGATCCCCAACATGGCTCCGCTGCTCTGCGTGCGCACCCTTAACCACCGTGACGGTGAGATCAACGCGACGGAATACTCCGTCAGCCTGACCCGCGCCGACATGATTGAATTCACTATGGAGCACTGAATGCACTTCGACACCTCCACACGTCAGCGCTGGATGCGCGTGCTCGCTCACAGCCAGCCAGCCGCACTCTCTGGCCGTATGAACGCACTCAGCCTGATACCCGATTACGAAACCCTCCGCGCACCGGAAATTGGCCTGGTGCAAATCCAGGCACGCATGGGCGGCACGGGCGAGCGCTTCTTCGCCGGTGACGCCACATTAACACGCGCCGTGATCCGCCTGAGTAGCGGCACGCTGGGTTACAGCTACGTGCTAGGGCGCGATAAACAACACGCCGAGCGCTGTGCTGTGGTCGACGCCCTGTTGCAGGAACAATCCCATTTCCAGACCCTGATGGAAACCCTCATTGCCCCGCTGGAAGCTGACCGCGCTGCCCGTATTGCCGCACGTCAGGCCGAAGTGAACACCAGCCGGGTCGACTTCTTTACGCTCGTTCGCGGAGACAACGCATGACGCTTCAACCTGCTTTTACCCTGGCCGTCCAGGATGCCCAACAGAGTTTCCGTCGCCTGCTGAAAGCCATGAGCGAGCCAGGTGTGATCGTCTCGCTGCATCAGCTCTCCCAGGGCTGGCTGCCGCTGAACCTCGCCACCACCAGCGTGCTGCTGACTCTGGCCGACAACGACACCCCGGTGTGGCTCTCAGGCGCACTGTCGAATGATATCGCCAGCCAGAACCTGCGTTTTCATACCAACGCCCCACTGGTTGAACAGCCCCGGCAGGCGGTATTTGCCGTGGCCGACGAACAAATCAGCCACGAGCAGCTCAACGCCCTGAGCGAAGGCACGGCTGTCGCCCCGGAAACCAGCGCCACGCTGATTTTGCAGGTATCCAGCCTGAGCGGTGGTCGCATGCTGCGCCTGACGGGTGCGGGTATCGCCGACGAGCGCATGGTCGCACCACAGCTACCGGAGTGCATCATTCATGAACTGACTGAACGCCCGCACCCGTTCCCGCTCGGTATCGACCTGATCCTGACCTGCGGCGAACGCCTGCTGGCTATTCCGCGAACCACCCATGTGGAGGTGTGTTGATGTACGTTGCCGTCAAAGGGGGCGAGAAGGCGATTGCCGCCGCCCACAGGTTGCAGGAGCACAGACGACGGGGCGATGACCAGCTTCCCGAGCTGAGCGTCGTCCAGATTGAGCAGCAATTAAATCTGGCCGTCGACCGGGTGATGACCGAAGGAGGCATCGCCGATCGCGAGCTGGCGGCGCTGGCGCTGAAGCAGGCCAGCGGCGATAACGTCGAAGCTATCTTCCTGCTGCGTGCCTACCGCACGACGCTTGCCAGACTGGCAGTGAGCGAACCGGTGAATACGGCTGAAATGCGTCTGGAACGCCGCATCTCCGCGGTGTACAAAGATCTCCCCGGCGGCCAGCTGCTTGGCCCCACCTACGACTATACCCATCGTCTGCTGGACTTCACCCTGCTGGCAAACGGTGAAACGTCGTCACTCACCGCCTCCGACGCCGCCCAGGAACCGTCCCCGCACGTCTTTAGCCTGCTGGCGAAACAGGGGCTGGCGAAAGCGGAAGAGGACTCAGGTGCTCAGCCTGATGACATCACCCGCACCCCACCGGTCTATCCGTGCTCACGCTCTTCACGCCTGCAACAGCTGATGCGTGGCGATGAGGGCTACCTGCTGGCGCTGGCCTACTCCACCCAGCGTGGCTACGGGCGCAATCACCCGTTTGCGGCAGAAATTCGCAGCGGCTCTATCGATGTCGAAATTGTGCCGGAAGAGCTAGGTTTTGCGGTAAACGTCGGCGAACTGCTGATGACCGAGTGCGAAATGGTCAACGGTTTTGTCGCACCCGAAGAGAGCGATCCGCACTTCACCCGCGGCTACGGGCTGGTGTTCGGCCTTGGCGAACGCAAAGCGATGGCGATGGCGCTGGTTGACCGCGCCCTGCAGGCACCGGACTACGGCGAGCATATCTCCGGCCCGGCGCAGGACGAAGAGTTTGTGCTGGCTCATGCGGATAACGTTGAAGCCGCAGGTTTTGTCTCGCACCTCAAACTGCCGCACTACGTCGATTTCCAGGCCGAACTGGAACTGCTGAAACGCCTGCAACGGGAGCGCACCCATGGCTAACTTAAGCGGCTACAACTTTGCTTATCTGGATGAGCAAACCAAACGCATGATCCGTCGCGCCATCCTGAAGGCGGTCGCCATTCCGGGCTACCAGGTACCGTTCGGTGGCCGTGAAATGCCGATGCCTTACGGCTGGGGTACGGGTGGTATTCAGCTCACCGCCAGCGTGATTGGCGAAGCAGACGTGCTGAAGGTCATCGACCAGGGCGCTGATGACACCACCAACGCGGTGTCGATCCGCAACTTCTTTACGCGCGTGACGGGCGTCAACACCACTGAAAAAACCGAAGACGCAACGCTGATCCAGACCCGCCACCGCATTCCGGAAACGCCGCTCACCGAAGATCAGATTTTGATTTTCCAGGTGCCGATCCCGGAGCCACTGCGCTTTATCGAGCCACGCGAAACCGAAACCCGCACCATGCACGCGCTGGAAGAGTACGGCGTGATGCAGGTGAAACTGTACGAGGATATCGCCCGCTTCGGCCATATCGCCACCACTTACGCCTACCCGGTGAAGGTCAACGGTCGCTACGTGATGGACCCATCGCCGATCCCAAAATTCGATAACCCGAAGATGGACATGATGCCCGCCCTGCAGCTGTTTGGGGCCGGGCGCGAAAAGCGCATCTATGCCGTACCGCCTTACACCCGCGTGGAGAGTCTCGATTTCGATGATCATCCGTTTACGGTGCAGGAGTGGGACGAACCGTGTGCCATCTGCGGCTCGAAGCACAGCTATCTGGATGAAGTGGTGCTGGATGACACGGGCAAACGGATGTTTGTCTGCTCCGACACCGATTACTGCCGCCAACAGAGCGAGGCGAACGGCCAATGAAACCGCTGCTTTCGGTCAACAATCTGACCCATCTTTATGCGCCTGGCAAAGGCTTCAGCGACGTCTCGTTCGAGCTGTGGCCCGGCGAAGTGCTCGGGATTGTCGGCGAGTCCGGTTCCGGCAAAACCACCCTGCTGAAGTCTATCTCCGCGCGCCTGACGCCGCACAACGGTGACATTTTATATGAAGGCCAGTCGCTGTATGGCATGAGTGAAGCCGAGCGCCGCCGCCTGCTGCGCACCGAGTGGGGCGTGGTACATCAGCACCCGATGGACGGCCTGCGCCGCCAGGTTTCTGCGGGGGGCAACATCGGCGAGCGGCTGATGGCGACCGGCGCACGTCACTACGGCAATATTCGCGCCACCGCGCAGCACTGGCTTGAAGAGGTGGAGATCCCCGCCTCACGCATCGACGACCTGCCAACCACCTTTTCCGGTGGCATGCAGCAGCGCCTGCAGATCGCCCGCAACCTGGTCACCCATCCGAAGCTGGTGTTTATGGATGAACCCACTGGAGGGCTGGATGTGTCCGTTCAGGCGCGCCTGCTCGATCTCCTGCGCGGTCTGGTGGTAGAGCTGAACCTCGCGGTGGTGATTGTCACCCACGATCTGGGCGTTGCGCGCCTGCTGGCAGACCGCCTGCTGGTCATGAAGCAGGGTCAGGTGGTGGAAAGTGGGCTAACCGACCGCGTGCTCGACGACCCACACCATCCGTACACCCAACTGCTGGTGTCATCGGTATTGCAGAACTAAGAGGCCAACATGATCCGCGTAGAAAACGTGAGTAAAACCTTTGTGCTCCACCAGCAAAACGGTGTGCGCCTGCCGGTACTGCAAAATGCCTCTCTGGAGGTCAGCAATGGCGAATGTGTGGTGCTACACGGCCACTCCGGCAGCGGAAAATCAACATTGTTGCGCTCCCTGTACGCCAACTATCTGCCGGATGAAGGCCATATTCATATTCGCCACAATGATGAGTGGGTGGATCTGGTGCAAGCCCCGGCACGCAAGGTGCTGGAAGTCCGCCGTTCAACGATCGGCTGGGTGAGCCAGTTTCTGCGGGTGATCCCCAGGATCTCCGCGCTGGACGTTGTGATGCAGCCGCTACTGGATCTGGGAGTGCCGCGTGAAACCTGCGCCGCCAAAGCTGCGGGCCTGCTGACGCGCCTCAACGTGCCGGAACGCCTGTGGCATCTCGCCCCTTCTACTTTTTCCGGTGGTGAACAGCAGCGCGTGAACATTGCACGTGGGTTTATCGTCGATTACCCAATTTTACTGCTCGATGAACCTACCGCCTCGCTGGACAGCAAGAACAGTGCAGCAGTGGTTGAACTGATCGAACAGGCCAAAGCACGCGGCGCGGCGATCGTGGGGATCTTCCACGACGAAACCGTGCGTTCGCGCGTGGCAGACAGACTGCACCCGATGGGGACCAACGCATGATTATCAATAACGTAAAACTGGTGCTGGAAAATGAGGTGGTGGACGGCTCGATTGAGATCCAGGATGGCGTGATCCGTGCGTTTGCCGAAACCCAGAGCCGCTCACCCGAAGCGATGGACGGCGAAGGCGGCTGGCTACTGCCAGGGCTTATCGAGCTGCATACCGATAATCTGGATAAATTTTTCACCCCGCGCCCGAAGGTAGACTGGCCCGCCCATTCGGCAATGAGCAGCCACGACGCGCTGATGGTTGCCAGCGGCATCACCACCGTACTGGACGCGGTGGCGATTGGTGATGTGCGAGACGGTGGCGATCGTCTGGAAAACCTGGAAAAGATGATCAACGCCGTGGAAGAGACGCAAAAGCGCGGCCTCAACCGCGCCGAGCACCGCCTGCATCTGCGCTGCGAACTGCCGCACCACACTACCCTGCCGCTGTTTGAAAAACTGGTTGGCCGCGAGCCGGTCTCACTGGTGTCGCTGATGGATCACTCTCCGGGGCAGCGCCAGTTCGCCAATATTGAGAAGTATCGTGAATACTATCAGGGCAAATATTCCCTTTCTGATGAAGAGATGGCCCGTTATGAAGAAGAGCAACTCGCACTGGCAGCGCAGTGGTCGCAACCAAACCGCCTCTCCATTGCCGCCCTGTGCCGGGATCGCAATATCGCGCTAGCCAGCCATGACGACGCCACACACGATCATGTGCTCGAATCTCATCAGCTTGGCAGCGTGATCGCCGAATTTCCCACCACATTCGAAGCAGCGGAAACCTCACGCAAACACGGCATGAACGTGCTGATGGGCGCACCGAATATCGTGCGCGGCGGCTCGCACTCCGGCAACGTGGCGGCAAGCCAGCTCGCATCACTCGGCCTGCTGGATATTCTCTCCTCCGACTACTACCCCGCCAGCCTGCTGGACGCGGCCTTCCGGGTAGCAGATGACGAACACAACCCCTTCACGCTACCGCAGGCGATCCGTCTGGTGACGAAAAACCCGGCAACGGCACTCAATCTTCACGATCGCGGTGAAATTGCCGAAGGTAAACGGGCGGATCTGGTGCTGGCCCACCGTAAAGGCGAGCACATCCATATCGACCACGTCTGGCGTCAGGGAAAAAGGGTGTTTTGATGGGAAGACTCATCTGGTTAATGGGGCCATCAGGTTCCGGCAAGGACAGCCTGCTGTCGGCATTACGCCAGCGGGAGCATTCGCAGCTGCTGGTTGCACACCGCTACATTACCCGCGCGGCGAACGCCGGGAGTGAAAACCATATTGCCCTGAGCGAGCAGGAGTTTTTTACCCGCGCCGGGCAAAATCTGCTGGCGCTGAGCTGGCACGCCAACGGTTATTACTACGGCATCGGCATTGAGATCGACCTGTGGCTGCACGCGGGTTTTGACGTGCTGGTCAACGGCTCACGGGCGCACCTTCAACAGGCTCGCGCCCGCTATGAAGCGGCGCTGCTGCCGGTCTGTCTGCAGGTGTCACCGGATATCCTGCGTAGCCGGTTGCAAAGCCGGGGACGCGAATCGGCTCGCGAGATAGACCAGCGGCTGGAACGTGCGGCGCGCTATACCCCATCGCAATGCCATATCCTCAATAACGACGGAAGTTTGCTACAGTCAGTCGATAACTTTTTATCGCTTATCCGTCAGAAGGAGAAACAACATGCCTGACTGCCAGCTTCGCCCCGCCACCGCCGTTGACGCGCAGATCGTCTATGCCCTGATCTGCGAGCTTAAGCAGGCTGAGTTCGATAACCAGGCATTTCACGCCGGGTTTCTTGCCAATCTTCAGGATCACAGCATGCACTATCAGCTGGCTGAACTGGACGGGCAGGTCGTCGGCATGATTGGCCTGCATATGCAGTTTCATCTGCACCATGCCCGATGGATCGGTGAGATCCAGGAACTGGTGGTGATGCCACAGGCGCGCGGGTTAAAAGTGGGGAGCCAGTTGCTGGCCTGGGCGGAAGACGTGGCACGCCTGGCGGGGGCAGAGCTGACGGAGCTATCCACCAGCGTCAGGCGTGTAGACGCCCACCGTTTCTATGTTCGTGAAGGGTATACGCAGAGCCATTTTCGATTCACCAAGCCGCTGTAGAGGTGTGCGATGAGTCTGACTATCACATTAACCGGCACCGGTGGTGCCCAACTGGTGCCGGTATTTGGCTGCGATTGCGCGGCGTGCCGCCGGGCACGTTTGCAGGAAGAATATCGCCGCCGCCCCTGCAGTGCGGTGGTCAAATTCAACGATGCGGTCACGTTGCTGGACGCGGGCATTCCGCACCTGATGGACGACTGGCCCGCGGGCAGTTTCCGGCAGTTTTTGCTCACCCACTATCATATGGATCACGTTCAGGGGCTATTCCCCCTGCGCTGGGGTGTGGGGGCAACCATTCCGGTATACGGCCCGCCGGACGAAGCGGGCTGCGATGACTTATTCAAACATCCGGGGCTTCTGGATTTTAGCCACACGCAAGAGCCATTTGTGGTGTTTGAGCTACAGGGGCTACGGGTCACACCGCTGCCGCTGAACCATTCGAAACCCACGTTCGGCTATCTGCTGGAATCTTCCCACAGCCGTGTGGCGTGGCTTTCTGATACCGCTGGCCTGCCGGAGAAAACGATGAAGTTTCTGCTCAACAACCCACCACAGGCAATGATTATTGACTGCAGCCATGAGCCACGAGCGGAGACACCGCGTAATCATTGTGATTTAAATACGGTCATTGCGTTAAACGAGGTGATTGGCTGCCCGCAGGTGATCCTGACCCATATCAGCCATCAGTTTGACGTGTGGATGATGGATAATTCACTGCCGGACGGGTTTGAAGCAGGGTATGACGGCATGGTGTTAGTGCTGGATTAGGTTTTCTCCCTCTCCTGTGGGAGAGGGCTGGAGGACAACAGGCCGCACTTATCCCCGATCGTAATCATCTTCCAGGCGCCGCTCATCCTCTTCTAACCGACGCCGATCGTCATCCAGCTGGCGCTGACGCTCATCTAAACGCTGACGTCGGTCTTCAAGCTGTCTGCGACGGTCATCGTACCGTCGATTGTCGGACTGACTACTGCGACTGTAACCGTCATTGCCATCATCGTTGCTGCGACTGCTGCTGGGGTTATAGGCATCGTTGATCGCCTGCTGAATGTTACCAATAGCATCATCAACAATATCGGCATGAGCCAGCTGGCTGGTTAATGACAGCAGACCAAATAACAGGGCGGTAGAGCAACGTTTCATAAGGCCAGACTCGCAGGTGGACTGGCTTTAAGGTAATAAACGGCAGGCGACAGAGGTAGCAGAGGAATCTCAAATTATCATCACTTTTCGCAGCGCCTGCGCCAGCTGTACACGGGTAAAAGGTTTACGCAGTAATGCCACGTCCGGCAGCTGTGGGTTATGCGCTGGCCGTAAATCCTGGCCGCTGATCAACAATACCGGTAACTGAGGGAAGTGGCTGCGCACATGGTTAATCACCTCGGCACCGCTCAGGTTGCCGGGCAGCATCAGGTCACTGATAAATATGCCGATATCCGGCGACGCCTCCAGCATCCTCAGTGCCTGTTCACCGTTGTCCGTTTCAAGCGTCAGATAGCCCAGGTGATGCAGCTGCTCGCACAGGGTCTGACGAACATCGGCTTCATCCTCCAGCACCAGAACCAGCCGTTCGCTTTCACCGGATGTCGTGGCATCGGGTATTTCATCGTCAGAAACGGCAGGCAGTGTCGAGCGCGGAAGCTGGAGGCGCACGGTCGTCCCCTGCCCCGGTGCGCTTTCAATTTCGACACGACCGCCGGACTGACGCACAAAACCGTAGACCATCGACAAGCCTAATCCACTGCCGCTGCCGGTCTGCTTGGTCGTAAAGAACGGCTCAAAGACCTGTGATTTCACCTCCTGCGACATCCCGCTGCCGCGGTCAATGACCTCCAGTGCCACCATGTCCTGTCTGCGCCCGTCGCTACGGGTCACACGCTGATTCCAGGTACGGATCTTAATCACCCCGCTTTGCCCTTCCATCGCGTCGCGGGCGTTCATCACCAGGTTAATAATGGCGTTCTCCAGCTGGCTCACATCTATCCACGCGGGCCACGCCGGGGATTGTGCCTCAATCTCCAGCGTGAGAGTGGCAGGCAACGAGTGGCACATCAGTTCGCTGAGATTTTCCAGTAGCGGTTTCATCTCCACCGCATGTGGGGTCAGGGATTGTTTGCGGGAAAAGGCCAGCAGACGCTGGGTCAGCAGTGCGCCACGTTCCGCCGCCTTAAGCGCGCGGGTAATGCGTGGGGCGTCATGTGAGGTGGGATCGGTCAGCTCCAGGCTGCCGATAATCACCGCCAGCAGGTTGTTAAAGTCATGTGCCAGTCCTCCCGTCAGTTGCCCGACGGCCTTCATCTTCTGGCTATGCAGGAGTGCTTCTTCCAGCCCCTGACGCTCGATGCGGTCAATCTCCATCTGTGAGGTTTTTTCTTTCAGCAACCGCGTGGTGTGCTCAAGCGAGGCAGTATTGCGGGCAAAAACGTTAAACGCGCGCGCCAGTTCCCCCAGCTCGTCACGCCGCTGCAGCGCAGGCACCGAAACATCCTGCTCTCCGTGGGCAAGACGCGACATCGCCCGGGAAATAGCGGTCAGGTTGGAGCCCAGGTTGCGGTAAATATACCAGCAGGCGCACCCGGTAATGATCAGTGCCAGTACGGCAAACACGCTGATAAACACGCTAATGGAGCGCAACTCCTGATGACTCTGGGCGGTACGCAGCGTGGAGGCCTGTGCCACCTGCTCCACGTACTGATTGATATCGCTGTTTAATATCGCCACCAGCGCCTTGATGTGAAACATATACCAGCTGATCGACAGATCGCTCTCTTCCAGTTGCTTTGACAACGGAGCCAGTTTACGTAATTCGTCGTTAAAATCAGGCAGCACCAGGTTCACCACCGGCAGGCTCGCGCTGCGGGGCAACGTCGCCGTCACGGTATCCAGTTGCTGTACCGTGGCGCGTGGGGCAGGGGTTTCAATGGCGGCGATGAGTAGCCTGTCCATTTCCGCGAGCTGTTGCGCATCCGGTACGTTGCTGCCGTAACGACGGTTAATATCCTGCAAATGGCGCAGATAACTCTGGCTCTGATAAAGCGCGCTGAGCAGCGCGTTACGCTCCAGATGACGGCGCTGCCCGCGCTCCAGCATACCTGTCACACTTTGCTGTAATTCATTACTACGTTGAATGATTCGCGCCACCAGTACCGGCTCCTGCTGCGCCAGTGGTGCATCGGCGAGCTGTTCCAGCGAGTGGCGCAGTGCCGTTTGTGTTTGTTTCAGCCTGTCGGCTTCACTTTTGTATTCCAGCGCCCCCACCACCTGCGAGAGCCGCACCGCCGCGGTCGCCACGTTGGCGGTGTCACGCGCGAGGTTCATGCTGCCGGTCATGTCATTCAGCGTTTGCTGCTGCACCTGCTCCTGGATCTGGCTGGCATGACGAAAGCCGAGCACTGCCACACCGCTGACCATCAGCGTCACTGCCACCACCAGCAGATTAAAAATCAGCAGGCGGCCACGGGCGCTGGCGAAGAACGGGGGTCGGCGTGATGACATGGGTTTGGGCTCCTGTGCGGTTTGGTGCCCTCACCCTAGCCCTCTCCCACAGGGAGAGGGAAAAGAGAAATGTGACGGCGATTAACTATTCATAACTATGACAAATATGAACGGCTTCTGACATTTTGCATTTACTCACCTGTGATGAAGTGCAGATATCGACATTCACAGGAGATCCGCCATGAGCAGAACCCCGGTACTCGAGATGCGCAATATTGCCAAGACGTTTGGCAATTTCCACGCGCTCAAGGGTGTGGATTTGACGGTCTTTCCCGGTGAGATCCACGCGCTGATGGGGGAAAACGGCGCGGGGAAAAGCACGCTGATGAAAATCCTCGCGGGGGCATACACCGCCACCCGCGGCGAGATCCTGATCGACGGTCAGCCGTTTCACATTAAAGGGCCAAAAGATGCCCTGGCCGCAGGCATTACCCTGATTTATCAGGAGATGCAGCTTGCACCCAACCTGACCGTTGCTGAAAACATCTTCCTCGGTAGCGAACTGTCGCGCGGTGGAATGGTGCAGCGTAAAGAGATGGCGACTCAGGCCCAGGCGGTGATTGACCGTCTTGGCGCACACTTCAAAGCCACCGACCTGGTGATGAAACTGACTATCGCCGAGCAACAGCAGGTGGAAATTGCCCGCGCACTGCACCGCAACAGCCGCATTCTGGTGATGGATGAACCGACCGCCGCCCTCTCTTCGCGTGAAACCCATCGCCTGTTTGAACTGATTTTGCGCCTGCGTGATGAAGGAATGGCGATCATTTATATCAGCCACCGTATGGCAGAAGTGTACGAACTCTCTGACCGCGTCAGCGTCCTGCGCGACGGGCAATATGTTGGCAGCCTGACGCGCGACAAGCTGAATGCGTCTGAGCTGGTGAAGATGATGGTTGGCCGTCCGTTAAGCGACCTGTTCAACAAAGAGCGCGATATCCCGCTCGGTAGCCCGCGTCTCAACGTCCATCACCTCACCGACGGCAAAAAAGTGCAGCCCTGCAGTCTGCAGGTGCGTTCCGGCGAAATTGTTGGCCTCGCGGGGCTGGTCGGTGCCGGACGTTCCGAACTGGCGCAGCTGATTTTCGGCGCACGTAAGGCCACCGGGGGAATGATTGAAGTGGACGGTGAACCGGTGGTGATCCACTCCCCACGCGCAGCAATCGAAAACGGCATCGGTTTTCTGACTGAGAACCGCAAAGAACAGGGGCTGTTCCTGGAGCTGGCGGCACAGGAGAACATCACGATGGCAACGCTGGAACGTGATGCCACCTTTGGCATGCTTAACCGTAAAAAAGCACAGTCCATTTCTGATGAGGCCATCGCCCTGCTCAACATCCGCGTCCCCCATTCACAGGTGCGCGCGGGCGGGTTATCCGGCGGCAACCAGCAAAAATTACTCATCTCCCGCTGGGTGGCGATTGGCCCGCGCATCCTGATTCTGGACGAACCGACGCGCGGCGTGGACGTCGGCGCAAAAAGCGAGATCTACCGCATCATGAATCAGATGGCGCATAAAGGGGTGGCGATTTTAATGATCTCCAGCGAGCTGCCAGAAGTGGTGGGCATGAGCGACCGGGTCTACGTGATGCAGGAAGGTAGCATCGCGGGTGAACTGCACGGGCGCGACATCTCCCAGGAAAACATTATGACGCTGGCAACCGGCGTGAACGACTCTCATCATCAGGCGGTGTAATTATGACAAACCCAACCCATCCGCAGCAGGTAGCGAAATCGACCTCCGCCAAAAAAGTGCTGATGAGCGATCTGATGCAAACGGTCGGTATTTTGCCAATTCTTATCCTGATCGTGGCGGTATTTGGCTTTATTGCCCCCAACTTTTTTACCGAGAGCAACCTGCTCAACATCACCCGTCAGGCGTCGATCAACATCGTGCTGGCGGCAGGGATGACCTTCATCATTCTGACCGGTGGGATTGACCTCTCCGTCGGCTCGATTCTGGGTACCACGGCGGTGGCGGCAATGGTCGTATCGCTGATACCCGAATTCGCCATGCTCTCCATTCCGGCGGCGCTGATGCTCGGCCTGGTGCTGGGGCTGTTCAACGGCGCGCTGGTGGCCTTTGCCGGACTGCCGCCGTTTATCGTCACGCTCGGTACCTATACCGCCCTGCGCGGTGCGGCGTACCTGCTGGCAGACGGCACAACGGTGATTAACTCGAACATCAACTTCGAGTGGATAGGCAATAACTATCTCGGCCCGGTTCCGTGGCTGGTGGTCATTGCTCTGGCGGTCATTGCGCTGTGCTGGTTCATCCTGCGCCGCACCACGCTGGGTGTGCACATCTACGCGGTGGGCGGCAACATGCAGGCGGCACGCTTAACAGGTATCAAGGTCTGGCTGGTACTGCTGTTCGTGTACGGCATGAGCGGCCTGCTCTCGGGCTTAGGCGGGGTGATGAGCGCGTCACGACTCTACAGTGCCAACGGCAACCTGGGCATGGGCTACGAACTGGATGCCATTGCGGCGGTGATCCTCGGCGGTACCAGCTTTGTCGGCGGGATCGGCACGATCACCGGCACGCTGGTAGGCGCATTGATCATCGCTACCCTTAACAACGGCATGACGCTGATGGGCGTCTCTTACTTCTGGCAACTGGTGATCAAAGGGGCGGTGATCATCATTGCGGTGCTGATCGACAAATACCGTACCCGACACCATCAAAGTGCATAACAACAACATCTTACTTCGAGGAATACAGCATGAGATTGAAGCCATTAGTGACCGCGCTCTGTGCTGGCGCGCTGCTTGCCGCAACGCCATTTGCGCAGGCGAAAGATCTGAAGTCCATCGGCGTCACGGTGGGTGACCTTGCCAACCCGTTCTTCGTGCAGATCACCAAAGGTGCCGAGCTGGAAGCGCGCAAACTGGCGGGCGATAACGTCAAAGTGACGCTGGTTTCCAGTGGTTACGATCTGGGCCAGCAGGTGGCGCAGATCGACAACTTTATTGCCGCCAAAGTGGACATGATCATTCTCAATGCCGCAGATTCAAAAGGGATCGGCCCGGCAGTTAAGCGCGCAAAAGACGCCGGGATCGTGGTGGTGGCGGTTGACGTGGCAGCAGAAGGGGCAGACGCCACCATCACCTCCGATAACACCCAGGCAGGGGAAATGGCCTGTAAATACATTACCGACCGCCTGAACGGTAAAGGCAACGTCGTGATCATCAACGGACCACCGGTGTCTGCGGTGCAAAACCGCGTAGAAGGCTGTCAGACAGAATTCAAAAAGCATCCTGGTATCAAAGTGCTTTCTGACAATCAGAACGCCAAAGGCAGCCGTGAAGGTGGTCTGGAGGTGATGACTTCACTGCTGGCGGCCAATCCGAAGATCGACGGCGTGTTCGCGATTAACGATCCCACGGCGATCGGGGCCGATCTGGCGGCCAAACAGGCACAGCGTAGCGAATTCTTTATCGTCGGTGTGGATGGTTCACCGGATGGTGAAGAGGCGCTGAAGCGGGAAAATTCCCTGTTTGTGGCGACTCCGGCACAAGATCCGCAGGTAATGGCGGCAAAAGCGGTAGAGATCGGCTATGACATTCTACAGGGCAAACCTGCCCCGAAAGCGCCAGTGCTGATCCCGGTGACGATGATCGATAAAAAGAACGTCGGCTCTTATAAGGGATGGACGGTGAAGTAATCCTTTTCCCTCTCCCTCCGGGAGAGGGCGTTTACGAGGAGTCCCCATGAAACGCTCCGATATCAACGAAATCCTCGGCCATACACGGCAATTTTTTTCCATGCACGACGTGCACCTCCCGTCGTTTGCCAGCTTCCCACCAACGAAATGGCAGCAGCTCGACCAAAGTGCCTGGCGGGAAGTGTTCGACCTCAAACTCGGCTGGGACGTAACCGCCTTTGGTGGCAACAACTTTGTCGCGCAGGGGTTAACGTTGTTTACCCTGCGAAACGGTTCTCCCAACGGCATACCTTATGAAAAATGCTATGCCGAAAAAATCATGCACGTACGCGATGGTCAGGTGACACCCATGCATTTTCACTGGCGTAAGCGGGAAGACATCATCAACCGTGGCGGCGGGAATCTGATTATTGAGTTATGGAATGCCGGGGTGCATGAAGAGACCGAAAACACCGACGTCACGGTCGTGATCGACGGCTGCCGTCAGACCCATACGCCCGGTAGCCAGCTGCGCCTCACACCAGGGGAAAGTATCTGCCTGACGCCCGGCCTGTACCACAGTTTCTGGGGCGAACGCGGCTTTGGTGACGTCCTGGTGGGAGAAGTGTCGTCAGTAAATGACGACGATCACGACAACCACTTTTTACAGGCCATTGACCGCTATAACACTATTGAAGAAGACGAACCGGCGGTGCTGGTGTTGTGCAACGAGTACAACCTGTTTCGGATATAAGGAGTGAATGATGCCATTGATTTCTCTTGCCGACGGGCTTGAGCACGCCAGAGAACATCGCTACGCGCTGGGGGCGTTTAACGTTCTTGACTCTCATTTTCTGCGCGCGCTGTTTGCCGCGGCGAAGCAGGAACGCTCGCCTTTTATCATCAACATTGCAGAGGTGCATTTTAAGTACGTCTCCCTGGATTCACTGGTCGAAACCATCAAATTTGAAGCCGCCCGACACGATATTCCCGTGGTCCTTAATCTCGACCACGGGCTGCATTTTGAGGCCGTGGTGCGCGCACTGCGTTTAGGGTTTAGCTCTGTGATGTTCGATGGCTCTGCATTAAGCTACGAGGAAAATATTCGTCAGACGCGCGAAGTGGTGAAGATGTGCCATGCGGTTGGCGTGTCGGTGGAAGCGGAGCTGGGTGCCGTGGGTGGCGATGAAGGCGGTGCGCTCTATGGTCATGCCGATGAAGCGTTTTTCACTGACCCTCAGCTGGCGCGAGAGTTTGTCGATTTGACCGGCATCGATGCACTGGCGGTCGCCATCGGCAATGCGCACGGTAAATACAAAGGCGAGCCGAAACTCGATTTCCCACGCCTGGATGCCATTCGCCAGCAGACCGGCCTGCCGCTGGTGCTGCACGGCGGCTCCGGCATTAGCGATGAGGATTTCCACCGCGCCATTGAGCTGGGTATTCATAAAATCAATTTCTATACCGGTATGTCACAGGCCGCGCTGTCTGCCGTTGAGCAACGCATGGCAAAACGTCAGCCGTTGTATGATGAGTTTGCCGAGCTGTTGCTGGGTATTGAGGAGGCGATTGCCGATACGGTGGCCGGGCAGATGCGCATCTTCGGCAGCGCGGGGCAGGCATAATGGAACGTAAAGGGATTATCGCCGCAGGTAATATGCTGGTGGATCATGTCCACCAGATCGTGCAGTGGCCGGAGCGCGGCTGGCTGGCGGAGATTACCCACAGCGAACGCTCAACCGGCGGTGCGCCGTTGAATGTCCTGCTGACGCTGGCAAAAATGCATGTCGGCCTGCCATTACAGGCGGTAGGATTGATTGGCGTTGATGGCGACGGGGATTACATTCTGGCGATGCTTGACCAGTATCACGTTAACCGCCAGCGCGTGCAGCGTACCGACTTCGCGCCAACCTCCATGTCGCAGGTGATGACCGACCCCAGCGGACAGCGTACCTTTTTCCACTCGCCAGGAGCCAACCGTCTGCTGGATCTTCCCGCATTTGACCACCTTGACGGCTCAATGAAAATCTTCCACCTGGGGTATTTGCTGCTGCTCGACAGTCTGGATATGCCGGATGCCGAATTCGGCACTCGCAGTGCGCGACTGCTGGCGCAGATGCGTGACCAGGGATATGAAACCTCGCTCGATTTGGTCTCCCGCAAGGGTGATCCGCGCTATCAACCGCTGGTATTCCCTGCCCTGCGCCATCTCGATTATCTGGTGATTAACGAGCTTGAAGCCGGAGAGTTCAGCGGGCTGGAGATGCGCGATAGCAACGATATGCCGCACATTGCCCATATTGCTGAAGCCGCCTCGCAGCTTCTGGCTGCGGGTGTACGCCAGCGCGTGGTGATCCACTGTCCGGAAGGGGCATGGGGCGAAGCGCCGGGTGAAGCCGGACGCTGGATACCGTCCTGGATGCTGGAGCAGGAGGAAATTATCGGCAGCGTCGGAGCGGGCGATGCGTTTTGCGCAGGCTTTTTATACGGCTGCCATGGATCCCTGCCGCTGGCAGACAGTATTTATCTGGCACATGCCTGCGCACGAGCAAGCCTGCTGGCCGCCAATGCAATTGACGGCGCGAAAACACTGGCAGAACTGCAGGCGTATATCAAAGAGAATACTTAAGCGGCTTTCTCGCTGTGAGAGACATCAGTAGCAAAGACGTAGCCCAGCCCACGGATGGTTTTAATGAAGGCGGGTTGATGCGGGTTGGCCTCAATTTTCCGGCGCAGACGCATAATTAACACATCGATGGTGCGGTCGAAGACCTCGGCACTTTCACTGTGGGTCAATTCAAGCAACTGCTCGCGGCTGAGCACACGACGGGCGTTTTGGGTCAGTGCCAGAAGCAGGCCATACTCGCCCTGGGTTAATGAGACGGTGTTACGCTGCGGATCGCTGAGCTCACAGCGGGTGGTATCCAGCGTCCAGCCGTTGAAGGCAATCCCCGCCACGCGCGGTGTCGCGGTTTCTGCCGCCAGCGCCCCGGTGCGACGCAGCACAGCCTTAACGCGGGCAACAACCACGCGCGGGTTGAACGGTTTACCGATGTAATCGTCGGCCCCCATCTCCAGCCCCACGACCACGTCCGATTCACTGCCCAGACCTGTCAGCATCACCACCGGTAGTTCCGGGCGTTGCTTTTGCAACTGTAGCAAGACCTGCAGACCGTTGATGTCCGGCAGCATCATGTCCAGTAACACGAGGGCAATCCCTGGCTCCTGTTGCACCAGACTCAGTGCGTCCCGGCCATTATGGCAGACAAGCACGGTAAAGACGTGCTCGCTGAGCACATCCTGCAGCAGTTCGCAGACTGCCGTATCGTCATCAACCACCAGAATCGCCGGTTTCATCGCATGCTTCCGTCAGGGAACTATATTAAGTCTGAACCATTCTGCCGCTCGCTCCAGCCAAATTGTTTTTTACGTGATGGAATTTCAACCCAGGTCACATCCACTGCCCTTTCGACACGTCAATTTTGACGATTGCCTGTTTTTCGTCAGCGTTTTGACCCGAAATTGGCCGTAAAGTCTGATGATACCCACACTAAAAACATGGCATAGAAGCTGCATAATGGGTGCGAAAGAGTTTATTAACTGGAGCAGACTGATGAAAAAAGTCGTCACGGTTTGCCCTTATTGTGCCTCAGGTTGCAAGATCCACCTGGTGGTCGATAACGGCAAAATCGTCCGGGCGGAGGCCGCACAGGGGAAAACCAATCAGGGCACGCTGTGCCTGAAAGGTTACTACGGCTGGGATTTTATTAACGATACCCAAATCCTCACCCCGCGCCTGAAAACCCCTATGATCCGCCGCGAGCGCGGTGGCAAGCTGGAAGCCGTCTCCTGGAGTGAGGCGCTGGACTACGTCGCCGCGCGCCTGAGCGCCATCAAAGCCAAGTATGGCCCGGATGCGATTCAAACCACCGGCTCCTCACGCGGTACGGGTAATGAAACCAACTATGTAATGCAAAAATTCGCGCGCGCCGTTATTGGTACCAATAACGTCGACTGCTGCGCTCGCGTCTGACACGGCCCATCGGTTGCAGGTCTGCACCAGTCGGTCGGTAACGGCGCAATGAGCAATGCAATCAACGAGATAGATAACACCGATCTCGTGTTTGTTTTCGGTTATAACCCGGCGGATTCTCACCCTATCGTCGCGAATCACGTTATTCGCGCCAAACAAAATGGGGCGAAAATCATCGTCTGCGATCCGCGTAAAATTGAAACTGCGCGCATTGCGGATATGCACATCGCATTGAAAAACGGTTCGAATATCGCGCTGTTGAATGCAATGGGGCACGTCATTATTGAGGAAAACCTGTACGACCAGGCGTTCGTCGCCACCCGTACGGAAGGGTTTGAAGAGTATCGGAAAATTGTTGAAGGCTACACGCCAGAATCGGTTGAAGCGATTACTGGCGTCAGCGCCCAGGAGATCCGCCAGGCAGCACGGATGTACGCGGGGGCGAAAACCGCCGCTATTCTGTGGGGCATGGGCGTTACCCAGTTCTATCAGGGTGTGGAAACCGTGCGTTCACTGACCAGCCTCGCCATGCTGACCGGTAATCTTGGTAAGGCACATGTCGGTGTTAACCCGGTTCGCGGTCAGAACAACGTGCAAGGTGCGTGTGATATGGGTGCGCTGCCGGATACCTATCCGGGCTATCAGTACGTCAAGTTCCCGGAGAACCGCGAGAAATTTGCGAAGGCCTGGGGCGTGGAGAGCCTGCCGGAACATACCGGATATCGCATCAGCGAGCTGCCGCACCGTGCGGCACATGGCGAGGTGCGTGCTGCCTACATTATGGGTGAAGATCCGCTGCAAACCGATGCCGAGCTGTCCGCAGTGCGCAAAGGGTTTGAGGATCTGGAGCTGGTGATTGTGCAGGATATCTTTATGACCAAAACGGCGGCAGCGGCGGATGTGATTTTACCGTCGACGTCCTGGGGTGAGCATGAAGGTGTCTATACGGCAGCAGACCGTGGCTTCCAGCGCTTCTTTAAAGCGGTCGAGCCGAAGTGGGATCTGAAAACGGACTGGCAGATCATCAGCGAAATCGCTACCCGCATGGGTTACCCGATGCACTACAACAACACCCAGGAGATCTGGGACGAGTTGCGTCATCTGTGCCCGGACTTCTACGGGGCCACCTATGACAAAATGGGTGAACTGGGGTACATCCAGTGGCCGTGCCGGGATGAGTCAGAAGCCGACCAGGGCACGTCGTATCTCTTCAAGGAGACGTTCGACACCCCGAACGGGCTGGCGCAGTTCTTCACCTGCGACTGGGTCGCCCCCATCGATAAGCTCACCGACGAGTATCCGATGGTGCTCTCCACCGTACGTGAAGTAGGTCACTATTCCTGTCGTTCGATGACCGGCAACTGTGCCGCGCTGGCAGCGCTGGCGGATGAACCGGGCTACGCGCAGATCAACACCGCCGACGCGGAACGCCTCGGCATTGAAGATGAAGCGCTGGTGTGGGTGAACTCGCGTAAAGGTCGGATCATTACCCGTGCGCAGGTCAGCGATCGTCCAAACAAAGGGGCGGTCTATATGACCTACCAGTGGTGGATTGGTGCCTGTAACGAACTGGTGACGGAGAACTTAAGCCCGATAACCAAAACGCCGGAGTATAAATACTGTGCCGTACGCATAGAGCCGATTGTCGATCAACATGCTGCCGAACAGTATGTGATTGATGAATATAACAAGCTGAAAGCCCGACTGCGTGAAAGCGCAATGGGCTGAAGCCGTTAATTAATCGGTGAATAAATGGGGTGGCATATTCACCCCATTTTTATATCTGAATTAAATATAAATACTGTATATTTTTATTCCGGAAGGCATCTCGCAGAAATAATGTAATTTACGCAGAAAAGAATTACATCTTTGCATTTTAATTCAGAGAGATAAGATATGCGGCGGGTGCTTAAGACTTTCTGTCTTGAGCATTGTTGAGGGACAGAAAGTGGAAAGCCCCGGGAAATTTGCATTTACCCGAGGCTACCCCTCAACTCCCAACAAGTTGAGAGTAGCCTCTTATTCTTTTTTTGACAAGGAGTAAAAGGCATGACGCCATTAAAAACTGCGTTAGGTATCGTCTTTATTATTTGCCTGACGATAGTGATCTTTACCTTTATTAATCGCGGTAAGTTATGCGAACTCACAATAAAGGGTGAACATCAGGAGGTGGCGGCGAAATTAGCCTGCAATGCAGGCTAACCTCATCGGGCGGAACGACAGTTCCGCCCGGCTTGTAGGAGGCTGAGGTCTTAATGCACCCATTTTTTTCTTCCGCGACCGCGATTATACTGCGCGACATGTACTCAGATGATAAGTGTCCATGAAACATATTTTGGTGTTGTTGTTACTTTTTACGTCGCTTGCCCGTGCTGATGAGATCGGCAGCCAGTACAAGGAACAGGCCGAAGCGGGCGATGCCCGCGCCCAGTATTACCTGGCCGATACATACTTTAGCTCTGGAGACAGTAAACAGGCGTCACTGTGGGCGGAGAAAGCGGCAAAAGGGGGTGATGTCGATGCAATGGCATTACTGTCACAAATCCAGTTCACGCAGGGCGATTACCTGCATGCCAAAGCGCTGGCGCAACAGGCAACGATTGCGGGCAGCAAACGTGGTGCGATTATGTTGGCACGCGTGCTGGTAAACACTCAGGCGGGCAAAACTGACTATCCTCAGGCCATTAAACTGCTGCAAACCGCGACTGAAGATATTGATAACGACTCTGCGGTAGATGCGCAAATGCTGCTGGGGCTTATCTATGCCAACGGTGTTGAAGTCGCTCAGGACGACGTAAAGGCAGCCTCCTGGTTCCAGCGCAGTTCTTCCCTGTCACGTACGGGTTATGCGGAATACTGGGCGGGGATGCTGTTCCAGCAGGGTGAGAAAGGCTTTATTACGCCGAATAAACAGAAAGCGTTGTACTGGCTGAACCTGAGTTGTACCGAAGGGTTTGATACAGGGTGTGAGGAATTCGACACCCTGAGCGGTCAGTAAAAAAAGCCCGGTGGCGCTACCGGGCTTTTTTACATTACTGGTCAGCCGTCTTATCGAAACGCCCCAGCACGTCACGTTCATACGCCAGTGCTTTTTTGCGGTCGAATTTGTGTTCCCACTTGGCAATCACCAGCACCGCCAGCGCGTTACCCACCACGTTCAGCGCCGTACGCGCCATGTCGAGGATACGGTCGACACCGGCGATAAACGCCAGCCCTTCCAGCGGAATACCGACGCTGCCCAGCGTCGCCAGCAGCACCACGAAGGAGACCCCCGGCACACCTGCAATACCTTTTGAGGTCACCATCAGGGTCAGTACCAGCACGATTTCCTGCCACAGTGACAGATCAATGCCGTACAGCTGGGCAATAAAGATGGCCGCAATACTCTGGTACAGCGTCGAACCATCGAGGTTAAAGGAGTAGCCGGTCGGCACCACGAAGCTGGTGATCGACGCGGGCGCACCGTAGGCCTCCATTTTCTCGATGATACGCGGCAGCACGCTTTCCGAACTGGCCGTGGAGTACGCCAGAATCAGTTCATCTTTCAGGATGCGGATCAGGATCCAGATGCTCAGCCCGCACAGGCGCGCCACAATCCCCAGCACCACCAGCGCAAAGAACAGGATGGCGAAGTGTACCAGGATAACCAGCTTCGCCAGCGGCCACAGGGAGGCGAAGCCGAAGTTCGCCACGGTCACCGCGATCAGTGCGAACACCCCTACCGGCGCGTAACGCATTACCATGTGGGTGACTTTGAACATGGTTTCAGAGATAGAACGGAATACAGTTACCAGCGGCTCACGGTGGCTCGCGGGCAGCGATGACAGTCCCAGACCAAATAGCACGGAGAAGAAGATAATCGGCAGCATCTCACCCTTCGCCATTGATGCCACGATGTTAGTCGGCACCAGCGACAGAATGGTGCCCATCAGGCCATGCGCGTGGCTCTGCACATCTGCGGTTGTGCTTTGGTATTTTGAGATATCCACCGTCGCCAGCTGCGACATATCAATCCCGGAACCTGGCTGGAACACGTTTGCCATCGTGATGCCCAGGATGATGGCAATTGTCGTGATCACTTCGAAATAGAGGATCGTTTTCGCGCCGATACGGCCTAGCTGCTTCGCATCACCAACGCCGGCAATACCTACCACCAGCGTAGAGATAACAATCGGCACTACAATCATCTTAATCAGATGAATAAAAATATCGCCTGCCGGAGAGAGCAGGTTCGCAATCAGCCACTCGCGGCTGTCGCTATGATAATGAAGATAACTGCCCAACAAGATACCCAGCACAAGGGCTAGCAAGATTTGCCAGGCCAGGCTGACTTTCAAATTTTTCATAGAAACTGACTTCCTCAATGAAATCTCCACGTCACTAAACTGCATGAATATGGAGACATACTGAAAGGGTATGAATTGTGTTGCGTTGGTTTATGGGGTTTTTTAACGCGGCGTATGAGTATCATCTGCACGGCATGCTGTGCAAGCCTTAAAGAACAAGGCGGTTCACTACCAAAAGAGTCTGTGACATTAATTTATAATAATTCTTATAAATAACCTTTTGTTATAAAAACGCTTTTTTCAACACAAATGTGAATAATCAGTAGGCTGAATTATTTCCCTTCAAAGTTTCATTCGCTCATTTTTCAGCCTGTTCAGACAATGCGTGATCTGTAGCCCAAATAATAAACAAAGCTTGTAAAGCCCCTACAATTAACGTTTTAGAGACATATTATTAACATCTTACAAGGAGAAAAAAAGCCATGAGCCAAATACACAAACATGATATTCCCGCAAATATTGCGGAACGTTGCCTGATCAACCCGGAGCAGTACCACGAGAAGTATCAGCAATCTATCTCCAGCCCTGACCTCTTCTGGGGTGAGCAGGGCCACATCCTCGACTGGATCAAACCTTATCAGAAGGTGAAAAACACCTCCTTTGCGCCAGGTAACGTCTCCATTAAATGGTACGAAGACGGCACGCTAAACCTGGCGGCGAACTGTCTGGATCGCCATCTTGCCGAGCGTGGCAACGAAACAGCCATCATCTGGGAGGGCGACGATGCCTCCCAAAGCAAGCACATCACCTATAAAGAACTGCACCGTGACGTGTGTCGCTTCGCCAACGTGCTGCTGGAACACGGCATTAAAAAAGGCGACGTGGTGGCTATCTATATGCCAATGGTGCCGGAAGCCGCGGTTGCCATGCTGGCCTGCGCGCGCATCGGTGCGATCCACTCCGTTATCTTCGGCGGCTTCTCACCAGAAGCGGTTGCTGGTCGCATCGTCGATTCAAACTCAAAACTGGTGATCACGTCAGATGAAGGCGTGCGTGCCGGGCGCAATATCCCACTGAAGAAAAACGTCGATGAAGCGCTGAAAAACCCAAATGTGAAGAGCGTCAGCAATGTTATCGTGCTCAAACGTACCGGCGGCAAGATCGACTGGAACGAGGGTCGTGACCTGTGGTGGAGCGACCTGATTGAGAAAGCGAGCGACCAGCACCAGCCAGAAGAGATGAACGCGGAAGATCCGCTGTTTATTCTGTATACCTCCGGCTCGACCGGCAAACCAAAAGGCGTGTTGCATACCACCGGAGGCTATCTGGTCTATGCGGCAACCACTTTCAAATATGTCTTCGACTACCACCCGGGCGACATCTACTGGTGTACCGCCGATGTGGGCTGGGTCACCGGTCACAGCTACCTGCTGTATGGTCCGCTGGCCTGTGGCGCAACCACGCTGATGTTTGAGGGCGTACCTAACTGGCCAACCCCGGCACGTATGTGCCAGGTGGTAGACAAACATAAGGTCAATATTCTCTACACCGCGCCAACGGCTATCCGCGCGCTGATGGCCGAAGGTGATAAAGCCATCGAAGGTACTGACCGCTCGTCCCTGCGCATCCTCGGCTCCGTTGGTGAACCAATCAACCCGGAAGCCTGGGAGTGGTACTGGAAAAAAATCGGTAAAGAGAAATGCCCGGTAATGGACACCTGGTGGCAGACTGAAACCGGTGGCTTCATGATTACCCCTATCCCGGGCGCGACGCCATTAAAAGCGGGTTCTGCCACCCATCCATTCTTCGGTGTACAGCCTGCGCTGGTGGATAACGAAGGAACCCCACTGGAGGGAGCCACCGAAGGCAACCTGGTGATCACCGATTCCTGGCCAGGCCAGGCACGCACCCTGTTTGGTGACCACGAGCGCTTTGAGCAAACCTACTTCTCGACCTTTAAAAATATGTACTTCAGCGGCGACGGCGCGCGTCGTGATGAAGAGGGTTATTACTGGATCACCGGACGCGTGGACGATGTGCTGAACGTCTCCGGCCACCGTCTGGGGACGGCGGAGATTGAATCCGCTCTGGTGTCGCATCCGAAGATTGCTGAAGCTGCAGTGGTCGGCATTCCGCACAACATTAAGGGCCAGGCAATTTACGCTTACGTCACCCTGAACCACGGTGAAGAGCCGTCGCCAGAGCTGTATGCCGAGGTGCGTAACTGGGTACGTAAAGAGATAGGCCCGCTTGCCACGCCAGATGTGCTGCACTGGACGGACTCGCTGCCAAAAACCCGCTCCGGCAAAATTATGCGCCGTATCCTGCGCAAAATTGCGGCAGGGGACACCAGTAACCTCGGTGATACCTCAACGCTTGCCGATCCGGGCGTGGTGGAAAAACTGCTCGAAGAGAAGCAGGCCATCGCAATGCCATCGTAACGCTGTTTTCTCCCTCTCCCTGTGGGAGAGGGCCGGGGTGAGGGCATCAGACCGCATCTTACCCCCTCACCCTAACCCTCTCCCTCAAGGGAGAGGGAATAACTACAAACACCTACCCTACAAAACTCTGGAGACTCTGTGATGAATAACGATATTTGTCAGCAGATAGAGAATAGTGCGCACTACAGGGAGCTCGTCGATAAACGGCAACGGTTTGCCTTCTTTCTTTCCATCATCATGCTGATTATCTACGTCGGCTTTATTTTGCTGATTGCCTTTGCCCCACACTGGCTTGGTACGCCGCTGCATGCAGGTACCAGCGTCACGCGCGGTATTCCCATTGGTATTGGCATCATTGTGGTGTCGTTTGTGCTGACCGGCGTCTACGTCTGGCGCGCGAACGGTGAATTTGATCGTCTTAATAAAGCGGTACTGCGTGAGGTAAAAGCATCATGAAGAGAGTTCTGACGGCGCTTGCCGCCACACTTCCCTTTGCCGTCAACGCAGCGGATGCCATTACCGGTGAGGTACAACGCCAGCCAACCAACTGGCAGGCGATCGTGATGTTCCTGATTTTCGTGTTGCTGACGCTGTACATCACTTACTGGGCGTCAAAACGCGTGCGCTCACGTAGCGATTACTACACCGCAGGCGGCAACATTACTGGTTTTCAGAACGGCCTGGCGATCGCCGGGGACTTTATGTCGGCGGCCTCTTTCCTGGGGATTTCCGCGCTGGTGTATACCTCCGGGTACGACGGCCTTATTTACTCCCTTGGCTTCCTCGTCGGCTGGCCAATTATTCTGTTCCTGATTGCCGAACGCTTACGCAACCTGGGACGTTTTACCTTTGCTGACGTGGCCTCGTATCGTCTGAAACAGGGGCCAATTCGCACCCTCTCCGCCTGCGGATCGCTGGTGGTTGTGGCGCTGTATTTGATTGCGCAGATGGTTGGTGCGGGCAAGTTAATCGAGCTGCTGTTTGGCCTGAACTACCACGTTGCGGTCGTGCTGGTCGGCGTGCTGATGGTGATGTATGTCCTGTTCGGCGGCATGCTCGCCACCACCTGGGTACAAATTATCAAAGCCGTACTGCTGCTGTTCGGCGCAAGTTTTATGGCCTTTATGGTGATGAAACACGTCGGCTTTAGCTTCAATAACCTGTTTGCCGAAGCGATGGCGGTTCACCCGAAGGGGGACGCGATCATGAGCCCAGGCGGGCTGGTGAAAGACCCGATCTCTGCGCTCTCGCTCGGTCTGGGCCTGATGTTTGGTACCGCCGGGTTACCGCATATCCTGATGCGTTTCTTCACCGTGAGCGATGCGCGTGAGGCACGTAAAAGCGTCTTCTATGCCACCGGTTTTATGGGCTACTTCTACATTCTGACCTTTATCATTGGTTTTGGGGCCATCATGCTGGTCGGCGCGAATCCGGTGTTTAAAGATGCCGCAGGCGCGCTGATTGGCGGGAATAACATGGCGGCGGTGCATCTGGCCGACGCGGTGGGCGGCAACCTGTTCCTCGGCTTTATCTCGGCCGTGGCCTTCGCCACCATTCTCGCGGTAGTTGCCGGTCTGACGCTGGCCGGGGCATCTGCGGTATCGCATGACCTGTATGCCAACGTGTTCCGCAAAGGGGCAACCGAACGCCAGGAGCTGAAAGTCTCGAAAATCACCGTGCTGGTGCTGGGCGTGGTGGCAATCCTGCTGGGGATCCTGTTCGAGAAACAGAACATCGCCTTTATGGTGGGGCTGGCCTTCTCGATTGCAGCGAGCTGTAACTTCCCCATCATTCTGCTCTCTATGTACTGGTCAAAACTGACCACCCGTGGGGCAATGATTGGCGGCTGGCTGGGGTTGCTGACAGCAGTGATCCTGATGGTTCTCGGCCCGACAATCTGGGTGCAGATCCTCGGCCATGAAAAAGCCCTCTTCCCATATGAATACCCGGCGCTGTTCTCCATTGCCGTGGCGTTCATCGGTATCTGGGTTTTCTCCGCGACCGATAACTCACCGGAGGGTAACCTGGAACGTGAGAAATTCCGCGCCCAGTTTATCCGTTCACAAACCGGCCTGGGCGTCGAACAAGGCCGCGCGCACTAACCCGCACGTCCTCCCCGGTCATCTGGCCGGGGAATTCAGAACATCATCCATGCCACCAGCGGCGCAACCAACACCATCATCACGCCCGAAAGCATCATCACCAGGCTTGCGACCACGCCCTCCTGCTGACCCAGCTCATAAGATCGCGCCGTTCCAGCGCCGTGCGACGCCGCACCAAATCCCGCCCCTTTCGCCATGCCTTCACGGATGGAGAGCCGCAGGAACAGCATGTCGCCAACCGCCATTCCGAATACCCCGGTCACAACGACAAATAACGCCACCAGATCCGGCTGACCGCCTAGCGGTTTGGCAGCGGCCAGCGCAAACGGCGTAGTGACCGAACGCACGGCCAGGCTACGCTGGATCTCATCGGACAGGGTAAACAGCCGCGCCAGCCAGACGGAGCTGCACACCGCCACCACCGTAGCGGTAATCACACCTGCGCTCAGTGACATCCAGTGGCGTTTAATAATCGCAAGGTTATCGTACACCGGCACAGCAAAAGCGATGGTCGCCGGGCCGAGCAGCCACAGCAGCCAGTGGGATTCACCAATGTAGTTCTGCCAGGAGATATGTCCAAACACCAGCATCAACACCAGCAGGATCGGTGTGAAAACCAGCGGCATCAGTGGCAGCGCGTGAAAACGACGATACAACCGCTTGTTGGCAAAATAGATCGCCAGCGTGGCAATCAGGCATAGCACGCTTATCTGAAAGTTAGTCATGCTTCTGCCTGCTGATTTCAAACCGATATACTTTATCCACCACCCAGGCGGTAGATCCCAGCACCATCAGCGTACTCAGCGCGATGACCGCAAAGATGCGCCAGCCATCCACCATCAGCAGTTGAGCATAATTCACCACCGCCACCACCGCAGGGACAAAGAACAACAGCATTTCAGCCAGCAGCCAGCGCGCACCGGCTCGTACCCAGTTCAGTGGAATAACACGACAGAGGATCAGCGTCAGCATCAGCATCATCCCCACCAGGTTGGCAGGCAGCGGCAGATGCAGCCAGCTGACAAGATATTCGGCAAAAACAAACAAACCCGCATAAAGCAGTACCTGAACCGGTACCTGAAGTCGTTGTACAACGGCAGGCGTAACACGGCTTAACGCCACGGCCATGAGTAAATTCCTCAAAAATGAGATAGAGCGTCAGTATAGTGAGCGCACGTAATGGACTGAAATGAATTAAAATCATCAAAGGTATAGTTTCGAGGAATAATCATGGACATAAGAACGCTGCGCTATTTTGTCGAAGTGGTTCGTCAGCAAAGTTTTACCCGCGCAGCAGAAAAGCTATTTGTTACCCAGCCGACTATCAGCAAGATGCTGAAAAACCTCGAAGATGAACTGAACTGTACCCTGCTTATTCGCGACGGGCGCAAGCTGTTGCTGACCGATACCGGGCGCGTGGTATTCGAGCGCGGGCTGGCGATCCTGGCGGAGTTCCGCCAGCTCGAAGCCGAGCTTGACGATATTAACCACCTGACAAAAGGGTTGCTGCGTCTGGGTATTCCGCCGATGGTGGGCATGATGATGGCCGGGCCGATTAGCCTGTTTCGCCAGCGCTACCCCGGCGTCGAACTGAAGATTTCCGAGTTTGGTGGCTTAACCGTCCAGCAGGCCGTCACCAACGGCGAGCTGGACGTGGCGATGACCGCACTGCCCGTCGAAGAAGAGAGTGGTCTGGCAACGCTGTCGCTGTTCAGCCACCCGCTGTGTGTACTGGTACCGCGGTCCGGCGACTGGATGAAGATCGACTCGGTGAAGCCGGAGGTGCTCGGCGAGCATCCTCTGCTGATCTACAACGAAGATTTTGCCCTCAGCCGTCAGTTAATGGCGTTGTTTAGTCAACACAACGTGAAGCCACGCATTGCGGTGCGTAGCGGCCAGTGGGATTTTCTGGCCGCGATGGTGCAGGCAGGCGTGGGGATTGCCATCCTGCCACAACCCATTTGTGAGCGGCTGGATAAAAATACGCTGCGCTGGATCCCACTGGAGAGCGATTTGCACTGGCAGCTCGGGATGATTTGGCGTGAAGGAGTGTATCTGTCGCACAGCGCGCAGGCGTGGCTGAAGTGCTGTGAGGGGTTTTGGGTCCAGTCTGAATAGTGCCCCCTTCTCCCTCTCCCTGTGGGAGAGGGCCGGGGTGAGGGCATCAGCCCGCACAGACTACTGATTCTCGATCAACAACGCTTCCAGCAAATCGAGATCGTGCAACAGCTTTTGCAGCGTCTCATTGCTGATCTGGCGTGTAGCACGCAGGTGATACAGCTCGGCACGTTCTGAGCGCAGCGCCGCCAGACGGAACCGGCGTTCCAGGTTCTCTTCCTGTAGCGAACTTTCCACATCGTTTCGCCCGTCAGCACGACGGCGCAAATTACCAATCACGCGCGAACTGACCTCTTTCAGAAGCTGGTTATCAATGTTCTCTTCAGCATCCGTCGCCAGACGTTCTTCCATCTTCTCGATAGCCACGATCGCCACTTCTGCCGTGGCAGCCCGGGCAATGCGTTCCTCTTTGTGCTGCTGGGAATGGTCGCCCACATCCAGATGCTGCAGCAAAACAGGCAGTATGACCACGCCGACAAACAGCGAGAACAAAATCACACCTGCCGCCAGGAACACCAGTTCGTAACGCGCCGGGAAGACATCCCCCGTCGGCAGCAACAGTGGAATGGAGAGCACACCGGCGAGAGTGATTGCCCCACGGACACCCGCAAAAGAAGCAATCAACAGCTCACGCGTTGACCACGACCCGAACTCCATCGGCTTTTTCTTCAGGAAACGCTGGCTGAAGTTTTTCATCGTCCACAGCCAGCCAAAACGCACCAGCATCAGCGCCAGGTAGATCAACGCGATATCAGCGAACAGCATCCAGGTTTCGACGTTAGGGTCAGCTTCTGCCGCCACCAGTGAGGACTCCAGAATACCCGGCAACTGCAGGCCCAACAGCAGGAAGACCATGCCGTTAAACACAAACTCCAGCATCGCCCATGTGCTGTTTGCACGCAAACGCATAGCCAGAGGAGCGGTACGCATCACACCAGAACGGGTGATGGTCATCCCCGCCGCAACCGCCGCAAGAATGCCCGACACGCCAATGTGTTCGGCAATCAGATACGAGGCAAACGGCAGCAGGAATAACAGAACAATCTGCGTGGCAGGTTCATCACCCCCCCAGCGGCTGAGAAAGCGCAGCGAGCGACCATACAGCCAGCTCACCACAAACCCGGCCAGGATACCGCCAATCGCCACCTTGAAGAATTCAAAGGTTGCACCGCCGACGGTAAAGACCATCGTTCCCATCGCAACCGCCACGGCAAATTTCAGGGCAACCAGGCCAGAGGCGTCGTTCATCAGCGCCTCTCCCTGCAAAATGCCCATAATTTTCTTCGGAATACGGCCTTCACCCACAATACCCGATAGCGCCACGGCATCGGTTGGCGACAGGACAGCCGCCAGCGCAAAAGCCGGAATGAGCGGAATACCCGGCACCACCCAGTAGATCAGGAAGCCGATCCCAACCACCGTGACCACCACTAGCGCCAGCGCCAGACCGAAGATCTCTCGCCCGTGCTCCAGGAATTCGCGCGTCGGGGTTTTCCAGCCATCGGCGAACAGCAGCGGCGGGATAAACAGGACGAGGAACAATTCCGGATCGAACTCAACGTGCAGACCAAACGTCGGCCATGCCAGCAGCGCGCCGATGGCAATTTGCATTAAGGGTAGGGGCAACTGAAAGGGCAGTACGCGTGTGACCACCCCGGAAAGCGAGACCACAAGGGTCATGATAAGTATTGTGAAGAAGATTTCCATGCGTTCCCTGTTTGCTGTGTTGCTTATGTACTGCGGAAGGCGTCGTGCCTTTTATTCTATCTTCCAGAGAGTAACGCAAAAGGCAACGGGATGAGTCCTGAAAATAAAAACGGGCGGCCTGAGCCACCCGTTTTCGCATCAAAGGACAACTTAAATCGCCCAGCCACCCGCGTAGAACACCACCAGTGCGATAGCGATAACGACGGTGCCGATGTTCAGCTTACGCCATTCACCCGAAACCAGGCGGCCAATCACCAGCGACGCAAAACCGATCATGATGCCGGTTACGATGTTACAGGTCAGCACGATAAATACCGCTGTGATGAGGCCAGACATGGCATCCACAAAATCAGCAAAGTCGATTTTTGCCACGTTGCTCAGCATCAGCAGACCTACATACATCAGCGCTGGCGCGGTCGCGTACGCGGGTACCAGGTAGGAGAGCGGAGAGAGGAACAGGATCAGCAGGAACAGCGCACCGACGGTGATCGCCGTCAGACCTGTTTTCCCGCCTGCCGCCGTACCCGCTGCAGACTCAATGTACACCGCTGCCGGAGCGGCACCGACCAGGCCAGAGAAGACGCTGCTCAGGGAGTCGGTCGTCAGCGCTTTGCCGCCATCAATAATCTGACCGTCTTTATCGAGCAGGTTTGCCTGACCGGCCACCGCGCGGATGGTGCCGGTGGCATCAAACACGGCGGTCATCACCAGGGCCAGAACGCTTGGCAGGATCACCGGGTTCAGTGCGCCCACGATGTCCAGACTACCAATCAGGGAATTGCCTTTGTCATCACTCAGCGACGGCATGGCAAAAACACCGGAGAAGTACACGTTCGGGTCGAAAATCAGGCCAACGATGGAAACGCCGATAATGGTCAGCAGAATGCCGCCTGGCACCTTCAGTTTTTCCAGACCGATGATCACCGCCAGGCCGATCAGCGACATGATGACCGGGAAGCTTGCGAAATGACCCAGCGCAACCGGCAGACCGTCCAGCGGGTTTTTGATCACCAGACCCACGCCGTTCGCCGCAATCAGCAGCAGGAACAGACCAATACCAATGCCGGTACCATGCGCCACACCATGCGGCAGGTTGCGCAAAATCCAGCTACGAATGCCAGTCGCGGAAATGACGGTAAACAGCACCCCCATCAGGAACACGGCACCCAGTGCAACAGGCACGCTGATGTGCTGACCCAACACCAGACTGAATGCGGTAAAGGCGGTCAGAGAGATGGCGCAACCAATCGCCAGCGGCAGGTTCGCCCACAGGCCCATCACGATGGAACCCACACCCGCCACGAGGCAGGTGGCAACAAAAACGGCCGCCGGTGGGAAGCCGGCTTTGCCCAGCATGCCCGGCACAACGATGACGGAGTAAACCATCGCCAGAAACGTTGTCAGACCCGCAACGATTTCCTGGCGCACGGTGCTGCCGCGAGCTGAAATTTTAAACATGGCGTCGAGTGAACCGCCGGTACGCGCAGATGGCGTAGACATAGAAAACATCCCCTGAGAGTTTTTATAGAAAGTCCGCAAGCGTGGTGGAGACTCCACTGCCAGCAAAACGTCAAATCCTTGTGCTGCATTTGCGACGAAAGGGGCGTCGCAAAAAAAGCAAACGTTTAGCTCCGCGCTTACAAAACGGGTGGTCAAATTAAGGCAAACGATTATCTAGCCTAATCACCGCCCTTTTCAACTGAACTTTCTCGTTTTTCGCTAAAATTCCCTTATGCCGCTGAAGAAATAAGCAGAGGATGCGCAAACGTTATCGTCTGTGCGCAATTTAGTAACATTTTACCCTTCGCCAGGTATGTTAAACGGGCCACCTTGTTCGAGCGTTCTCTGCCAGCCAGGGCGCATTTCGATCTTTTCCTTCCACGCCTGTATGTGCGGCAGGTTTTCAATACCACCACGCGCCAGCAGGGCGAAGATGGGAAAACTCATCTGAATATCGGCCATACTGAGTGCGTCACCGGCAAACCAGCTGTTTTCCGCCAGATGTGACTCGATATAGCGCGCGTGGGTTTCTAGCTGTCGGTTGAGCCAGGCCTTTTGTACCCCCTGTCCCAGCACGCTCCCCAGCGCCCGCAGGCCAAACGGGATCGGCGGTTTACCGAGGCTGGCAAAGATCAGCTTCATTAACAGCAGCGGCATCAGCGAACCCTCGGCATAATGCAGCCAGAAGCGATACTGCACCTTATGGGCAGGATCCAGCGGTTTGAACCGCGATTCGGTGTCGTAGGTTTCCTGTAGATATTCCAGAATAGCTCCCGATTCCGCTAGAATGAGCCCGTTGTCTTCAACCACCGGGGATTTCCCCAAAGGGTGTACTTTCTTGAGGGAGGCGGGAGCCAGCATATTTTTTTCACGTTGGTAGTGAACAATCTCATAGGATAAAGAAAGTTCTTCCAGCGCCCAGATCACGCGCTGTGAACGTGACTGGTTAAGATGATGTACCGTGAGCATCGTTGCCTCCTGTTATTCATACTTATTAACTATAGAAAATCGAACAACATCGCGAAAAAAATTTGGCTAAAAAGCCACGGCTCAGGCTGGCGAAAACCGGGGGCTTGCATAGAATTAAAGTGTCAGCACAATCCGGAACCTCCCCAACTTGCTCGACATGAGGGGTGCTGATGTCGGGGGAAACCCTCCCGTGAACCAGCGGGATAGAGAGAAAGACAAAGACCGGGAAAAACTAAAGCGCCCTTATGTGGCGCTTTAGTTCTTTATATAGCGCGGGAAAATCCTCAATCCTCCTCCAGCAACCGCGCTCCTGTGCCCTGCTCGCCCAGCCTGTCTCCAGGGTTACGCAACGGGCAATCACTACGCGACAAACAGCCGCAACCGATACAGCCGTCCAGTTCATCGCGCAACGCCACAAGAGTATGAATGCGCCGGTCAAGCTCATCACGCCACTGGGATGACAGATGTTTCCACTCTTTTGCGCTCAGTGAGTGCCCTTCCGGCAACACGCCGAACGCATCACCGATGGTGGCCAGGGGAATTCCGATTCGTTGCGCAATTTTGATTATTGCAACATAGCGGAGCACATCACGGGTGTAGCGCCGCTGGTTTCCTGCGTTACGGATACTCTTAATTAACCCTTTGCTTTCATAGAAGTGGAGCGCAGACACCGCCACACCGCTTCGCTTCGCCACTTCGCCGGGGGTTAAAAGCGCTTTTATTCGCGGCAATCTCTTTTCCATAAAACCTCTTTACCTCAAGTTAACTTGAGGAATTATACTCCCCCGCAGAGAAAACGACGAATCAACCGGGATATACATAAAATCATTCAAGCTGGATCAAGGCTGCTTGAAGGATGACATGTATAGTTGTATCTACAGAGGGGCAACCTTATGTCGCATCAGCAAATTATTCAGACACTTATTGAATGGATTGATGAACATATCGACCAACCGTTGAACATTGATGTGGTCGCTAAAAAGTCGGGCTATTCGAAATGGTATTTACAGAGAATGTTCCGCACCGTCATGCATCAGACGCTGGGTGAGTACATTCGCCAGCGCAGGCTGCTGCTGGCGGCTCAGGCGTTACGCTCTACGCAACGGCCCATTTTTGATATCGCGATGGATCTGGGTTATGTGTCGCAACAAACCTTTTCCCGCGTGTTTCGTCGCGAGTTTGACCGCACGCCGAGCGATTACCGCCACCAGCTGAATTAAGGCGTATCATCACAAAGGTTGCTGCTGCCAGGTCATAAACTCCTGGGGCGGCATTGCTTTCGCGAAGTGCCATCCCTGACAATACTGTACGCCACGCTTCAACAGCCAGCTCACCTGCTCGTCCGTCTCCACGCCTTCCGCAATGGTCTTAAGGCGCAGGCTTTGCGCCATCTCGATGATATGCTCGGCAATCAGATGACTGGTACTGTTGGTCGTTAAGGTATCGATAAAGGATTTGTCGATTTTAAGAATATCGACGTTCAGCGAATAGAGGTTATGCAGGTTGGAGTAACCTGTTCCGAAATCATCGATCGCCACTTCATAGCCCGCCTGGCGGAAAGCCTGAATAACGGGCGTGGTTTTAGGCACATCGATAAATCCACGTTCTGTCACTTCGATTTTGATTTGCTGCGCACGGACGGCGTAGTGGCGGGCCTTATCAGAGATCAGAGCGATCAGGCGCGAAGAGTGAAAATCTGAGGCCGACAGGTTAATCGAAATATACAGATGCGGACTGGTGGCCAGGAAATGCCCCAGATCGTTGAACACTTCCTCCACAACATAATCTGTAATTCGCTCAATCATGCCCTCTTTTTCCGCCAGCGGAATAAATTCCGCCGGGCTCATCACCTGCCCGTTAAAGCCAGGCCAGCGCAGCAGCGCCTCAGCGCCCACGCACTGGTTATTCTTGATATCAATAATCGGCTGATAGTGTACGCAAAGCTGGCGTTTGTTCAGCGCCCGGTGCAGCAAACGCCCTGGTGAGTTGAGTTCACGATGAGTGCGTGACCACATCAGTAAAATAATGATGCTGCAAATCATCCCCAACGGCAGCGTCAATGTGGCCTGGTGGTAGAGGATTTCATAAAAACGTTTGCTGGAGGTTGATACGATAGCTGCAATGGGACGCTTATCGGATTTTACGATGGTATAGAAACGGCCATCTTTTTGAAATGACGATTCCTTATGTCGAATCATCGAATTTAATAAAGACACATTTGCTTTCTGGCTGACAGAAAAGAATGCATTGGTCACCGTGTCATACACGCCCCATGACAGTGAATAATCTGTCGACATTACCTCACTGTAGAAAAGCGGGTTGACTACCACGACATAATTTCCGCGCTGCATATATGTCATTTTATAGCCAGTGAAAAATGGCGTATCGCGATAATAATAGATAGCCACATCAGGCTTACGTTTGTAATTTGCAGCGGCGATAGCGTAAGGCTGTTCAGGAGTAATCGCGGTCGAACAAAGAAAATTCTGACCTTCAGCATAAATTAAATCGGCGATGAACAGGCGGCCACGAACAACGTTCAACATATATTGACGATGTCCCGGTGTACAAAGTTCACCCTGATATTTTTCGGCGTCGCTACGGGCCAGCTCCACCTGTTGAATAACGAGTTCTGTTTTGTCTAAAGCCAGTTCGGCAAATGTGCGTAGCTGGGCGCTTGTTTCCGACACGGCTCTGAGCTGGGCAAACCATAGCGCAAGCATCACCGGTAGCATAACTACCATGATGATCCCTACCACCCTGAGCATCTTGCGCCGCGCGCTACGATTCATTTCCCGCCCTATATCCCTGCATTTTGTACGCCCGTAGTAATGAAGGCCGGATGCTTTGTTAAACAGGTGATTACGTTGCATGAATCATGCGAAGTTAGCAACTGACTTTTGGTATTAAAATTCTTAAAATTCGTTATGACGATAATATTTTCCCGTAAGCCAAACTGAAAGTATTCATTCCGTTTCTGCTAAGGAAAATAATTATCCAGCCTGAACTGGAGATTTTAAGATAGCACAACAGAGGATCGTTGATTAAACCAAACTTCCGGCAGCATGAAAAAAGTACAACATGAGTATGAAATTTCATGCTATTTGCCCGACGCTATTTCCGGGTTTGATTTATAAATAATCAGAAGCCACCACTGTTTTCCCTCGCCCCATACGCTTGGCATCATATAATGCTTTATCGGCACGCATCAGTAATGCTGAAGTATCGCGTTGTGGCTGGCACACCTCAACAACCCCTGCGCTAAATGAAAGCACCAGTTTTTTATCGCCAACCCGCAGCGGCTTCGTGGACAAAACAGAACGTAGCCGGGCGGATAGCAGCATAGCGGCATTGCCGTCAGTTCGTGCCAACAGGAGCAAAAACTCTTCACCTCCGACACGTCCCAGCGCCGAGTCCACCGGAATAAGCTCCCGGATACAGTCACAAAAATGAATTAGCGCCACATCGCCAACCTGATGCCCCCATTCATCATTGATCTGTTTGAAAAAATCCAGGTCAAACATCAGCACGCAAAAATGGCTGTTAGTATCCTGTCTGGAGCTTGCCGCCAGCGATGATTTCAACTGCTGCAAAATCGCAGACCGGTTAAAACAGCCGGTGAGATCGTCAGTGGTCGCTTTCACTTCCAGCTGCTGTTCCGCTTTTTTACGTTCGGTGATATCCAGCCCAATATTCAGGATAGAGTTGTCCGGTAACAGAATGTTCGACCACAGGATCGTCAGTTGCACACCGTCTTTGCGTACCGGATGCCACTCATACATATCCTTTAGCGGTGAGATACGAACCGACTCCAGCACCCGCCGCCGTTCATCCGGATCGGGGTAAAACAGTGACAGTGGATCTGAATGCGCACCGATCTCCGCCATCGTCCAGCCAAAGACTTTTTCGCACTCAGCATTCCACAACACACAACGGTTATACTTGTCGAAGGAGTTCATCAATACAGGTGCCCGCTCAAACAACGTTTTATACTGCGTTACGACACGCTGCATTTCCTGTGCCGTTTTTTCACGGGCAATAATTTCCTCAAAATAGTCCTTTAATTTTTCAACCAGCACTACCATGATATTTTTCAGGTTCGGCAAAGAATATAATTTTTCCTCAAATGCCAAAAAGAAATAACCGCTACAATGCCAGTCATGAGTTGAAAGTTTGCATAACACACCGCTTTGTAATTGTGCGTAACCAGGGTGCTGAGGGGAAAATAACGAATGGCCAATTTTCTCTTTCCAGTAAACCACCCGCCACGAACGGTGATTTCGCTGTAGCAGCGTGCTGGCAAGAAAATCAGTGACTTCAAACGAATGGCAGGCCACCTCACCCGCACAGACCACGCGCTGCAGCCCATCATTATCAACGCTTATCCAGGCAAGCGTTGATCCCAGTGCCCGGTTGATAGTCTCCAGCATTTCCGCCAGTGAACACTGAGCGTTAAGCAGAGGCATCAGCTTCGCCAGCGCGTGCAACGCCCGCGCGCTGTCATTAACAATCTCACGTCGTTTTTCTTTCATTATTTTTTCGCAGATGATTAAACGATAAAAAGAACGCAGCTTTCTTCAGATTCAAAAAGCATAAAGTGGAGACCATTTCAGCGAAATCAAATAACGCCGTGTGTAATTAAAATAATACATAATAGTAAAAAGGCCAGAAAATTCAGGAGCCTGAATCATTAGCTACGAGTACATTTATTTGTCCACTCAAGCATAATCCATAGGTTTACGACTGTAAATATTATACAACCAGGGAAACATTGCAGAGGTTTTGTTATCTCAATGAATTTATTATAAAGAGTCAGTGAAATGGTTGCTTAGTCTGCAAAGATATATTTTCCACTCAGATTTCAACACCGTTCCTGTGGTTATAAACCCTCCACTTTTCACCACACGACCACTGGCGAATAAAACAACAAACGTGATATAGTTCACATATATTATGTAACGAAAAACACTTTTTCAGTGTCGTGCGTCAGCTGTTTCGAGGATGGATTTTATGGCGACCATTACCACCAGCATGGTTCTTCTGCGCTGGCCCTTGTTGAGTGCGGTGTTGATGTTTTTAGCCAGCACGCTGAACATTCAGTTTCGTAAATCTGACTATGCTGGTCTTGCCGTGATCAGCACCCTGTTGGGTTTGGGTGCGGCGTGCTGGTTCGCAACGGGTCTGCTCGGCATCACCCTGCTGGATATCACCGCCGTCTGGGAAAATATTAAAGTGGTGATGGTGGAAGCCATGAGTCACACCCCGCCAGACTGGCCGATGGTGATTACCTGATCCCTGGTTAATAAAAAACCCAGACGCTTGTCTGGGTTTTTTTATTTTTAGCGTCTGGTAATCAGAACGGAATGTCGTCGTCGAAGTCCATTGGTGGTTCGTTAGACGGAGCCGGAGCAGACTGCTGCTGCGGGCGAGACTGCGCGCCGCCGCTGAACTGGTTGCCACCCTGTGGCTGCTGAGGCTGACCCCAACCGCCCTGCTGCTGGCCGCCACCTGCTGGTGCGCCACCGCCCTGACGGCCACCCAGCATCTGCATGGTGCCGCCAACGTTGACCACCACTTCGGTGGTGTATTTTTCAGCGCCGGACTGATCGGTCCATTTGCGGGTACGCAGCTGGCCTTCAATATAAACCTGAGAACCTTTACGCAGGTATTCACCGGCCACTTCTGCCAGTTTGCCAAACAGCACAACACGGTGCCATTCGGTCTGCTCTTTCATCTCACCGGTCGCTTTATCACGCCAGGATTCGGAAGTAGCCAGCGTAATGTTGGCAACTGCGCCACCACTCGGCATGTAGCGTACTTCCGGGTCCTGGCCCAGATTACCGACGAGAATCACCTTGTTTACGCCTCTGCTGGCCATGTTCGTGTCTCCTGAATACGTTTCTTAATAGTGTAAACGCGCGAGTGTACCATTTCCATGCGACACTTTGATAGTTGCGTAGCACGTTCCAGAGTTCTCTCGCCAGCGCAACATTGTTGCACAGCGAATCAGAAATCGCATTCCAATACTGTATATTCAAACAGGTCGAGTTGTGTCATAATTAGCCGTTTCTGACAGTCGGTTGTCCTTCAAACAAACCAGGCAATCCGTGTTCCAACCGGGAAAGGTGAATGGATAAGATCGAAGTTCGGGGCGCTCGCACCCACAATCTCAAAAATATCAACCTCATAATCCCTCGCGACAAACTCATCGTCGTGACCGGGCTTTCGGGGTCTGGCAAATCCTCACTGGCTTTCGACACGTTGTATGCCGAAGGACAGCGTCGTTACGTTGAGTCCCTCTCTGCGTACGCACGTCAGTTCCTGTCACTGATGGAAAAACCAGACGTAGACCATATTGAAGGGTTATCACCTGCCATCTCTATTGAGCAGAAATCCACTTCGCATAACCCGCGTTCAACGGTTGGTACGATTACCGAAATTCATGACTACCTGCGTCTGCTGTATGCGCGCGTGGGTGAGCCGCGCTGTCCGGATCACGACGTCCCGCTGGCGGCGCAAACCGTCAGCCAGATGGTGGATAACGTGTTGTCGCAGCCAGAAGGTAAACGCCTGATGCTGCTTGCGCCGATCATTAAAGAGCGCAAAGGCGAGCACACCAAGACGCTGGAGAACCTGGCAAGCCAGGGCTATATTCGCGCCCGTATCGACGGGGAAGTGTGTGACCTGTCAGACCCACCCAAGCTGGAGCTGCAGAAGAAGCACACCATTGAAGTGGTGATTGACCGCTTCAAAGTACGCGAAGATCTGGCAACCCGGCTGGCCGAATCGTTTGAAACGGCGCTGGAACTCTCTGGCGGCACCGCCGTGGTGTCCGATATGGACAACCCGAAAGCGGAAGAACTGCTTTTTTCTGCCAACTTTGCCTGTCCCATTTGCGGCTACAGCATGCGCGAGCTGGAACCGCGTCTGTTTTCGTTCAACAACCCGGCGGGCGCGTGTCCGACGTGCGACGGTCTGGGCGTACAGCAGTATTTTGACCCGGATCGCGTGATCCAAAACCCGGAACTGTCACTGGCAGGCGGGGCTATTCGCGGCTGGGATCGCCGTAATTTCTACTACTTCCAGATGCTGAAGTCGCTGGCAGAGCACTATAAATTCGATGTCGAAGCGCCGTGGGGCAGCCTGAATCCACATGTACACAAAGTGGTGCTGTACGGTTCGGGTAAAGAGAACATCGAGTTTAAGTACATGAACGATCGCGGCGATACCTCCGTGCGTCGCCACCCGTTCGAAGGGGTGCTGCACAATATGGAGCGCCGCTACAAAGAGACCGAATCCAGTGCAGTACGTGAAGAGCTGGCGAAGTTTATCAGCAACCGCTCCTGTGCAACCTGCGAAGGGACACGTCTGCGCCGCGAGGCTCGCCACGTCTTTGTCGAAAACACGGCGCTACCGACCATCTCAGACATGAGCATCGGTCACGCGATGGACTTCTTCAACAACCTGAAGCTCTCCGGCCAGCGCGCGAAAATCGCCGAAAAAGTGTTGAAAGAGATTGGGGATCGGCTGAAGTTCCTGGTGAACGTGGGTCTGAACTACCTGACGCTTTCCCGCTCTGCTGAAACACTCTCCGGCGGTGAAGCGCAGCGTATTCGTCTGGCAAGCCAGATTGGTGCGGGCCTGGTGGGTGTGATGTACGTGCTGGATGAGCCGTCTATCGGCCTGCACCAGCGCGACAACGAACGCCTGCTCGGGACGCTGATCCACCTGCGCAACCTCGGCAACACGGTGATTGTGGTCGAGCATGATGAAGATGCCATCCGCGCCGCTGACCACGTTATTGATATCGGCCCGGGTGCAGGCGTTCACGGCGGTCAGGTAGTCGCGGAAGGGACGCTGGAAGATATCATGGCAGTGCCAGAGTCTCTGACCGGCCAGTACATGAGCGGCAAGCGCAAAATTGACGTACCGACGCAGCGCGTGGCGGCAGACCCGGAAAAAGTGCTGAAGCTGACTGGCGCACGCGGCAACAACCTGAAAGATGTGACCCTGACGCTGCCGGTTGGGCTGTTTACCTGTATCACCGGCGTGTCCGGTTCCGGTAAATCGACGCTGATTAACGATACGCTGTTCCCGATTGCGCAGACGCAGCTGAACGGCGCGACCCTCGCCGAGCCTGCACCGTACCGCGACATCCAGGGGCTGGAGCATTTCGACAAGGTTATCGACATTGACCAAAGCCCCATTGGACGCACCCCGCGTTCCAACCCGGCGACCTATACCGGCGTCTTTACGCCTGTACGTGAACTGTTTGCGGGTGTACCGGAAGCGCGCTCGCGCGGGTATACCCCTGGACGTTTCAGCTTTAACGTCCGCGGTGGCCGCTGTGAAGCATGTCAGGGCGACGGTGTAATCAAGGTTGAGATGCATTTCCTGCCGGATATCTACGTACCGTGCGACCAGTGCAAAGGCAAACGCTATAACCGTGAAACGCTGGAGATTAAGTACAAAGGCAAAACCATCCACGAAGTGCTGGATATGACCATCGAAGAGGCTCGTGAGTTCTTTGATGCAGTCCCTGCGCTGGCGCGTAAGTTGCAAACGCTGATGGACGTAGGCCTGACCTATATTCGTCTGGGGCAGTCTGCTACCACGCTGTCTGGCGGTGAAGCGCAGCGCGTGAAGCTGGCGCGTGAACTATCCAAACGAGGCACCGGTCAGACGCTGTACATTCTGGATGAGCCGACGACCGGCCTGCACTTTGCCGATATTCAGCAGTTGCTTGATGTTCTGCATCAGCTCAGAGACCAGGGCAACACCATCGTGGTCATTGAACACAATCTGGACGTGATTAAAACCGCAGACTGGATTGTCGATCTCGGCCCGGAAGGCGGTAGCGGCGGCGGTGAAATCCTCGTATCCGGTACGCCAGAGACCGTTGCAGAGTGCGAAGCCTCGCACACCGCACGCTTCCTCAAACCGTTGCTGTAGTTGTCACACGGAGAGTTGCTGTCGGGTCACTTCCGGCAGCAGCTCAACCGCCTGTTGATAAGAGGCATCCACCAGATAATAAATCTGCGAGCCTGGCAGCGAGCCATCAAGATAAACAGTGCTCCAGTGTGCCTTGTTCAGATGCTTACTCGGTCTGACGTCATGGTGCTGCTGACGTAACAAATCCGCCAGCTCCGGGCTGGTTTTCAGCGATGCAGCCGGGCGGCCCTCAACCTCTTTCACCATAGCAAACAACACGTCGCCAACCTTTATTTGCGTGGCTTTCCAGTCGCTGTGAACGCTTTGCTCCGCACCGGGTTTACTCATGCAGTACTGGAGTATCTCCGAAATTGTCATCTTTGCTCCCCTGTGAATGGGTTGAACTCGAACTGAGTGCCGGCCTCTTTAAATTGTGTAGCAAGACGACAAAAGGTAAACCCGGCAGGCCTGATTTGTTCAAAAAATCAGCATACATCAGTATTCAGAATTCACAATCACCTCTTCGCCAAATTTCCCGGCCATTGGCAGCGGTCGATAGGTCGAGTTAGAGGCGCGTAGTACCCTGATCCCTCTGGCTCCCACATCATGAGCGGCGGTAATGTCGTTATCCGAATCACCGTAGAAGATTTTGATATTTTTCTGCTCCAGCCACTGGGTTTTGGTGTTTTGCCCGGACTTGTCACCGGCAAAAATAACCGGGTTCATGCTGGTCGCCGGGATCTGGAAATCATCCTGAAGCGTTTTTGATACGGTTTCAGTTTTGGTCTGGCTGCGCCCCGTCACAAAGTAAATGCTGTCACCACGCTTAGCGTGCATGGCGATCAACGCACGGGCAACCTCTTTCGGGATGCTGAACTCATCCCAGCCGTTATTCATCTTCTCCCAGAATTCGGGGTTCTTCAGATACGCTTCGCTGTCCGGTGAGAAGGTTTTCTTGCCCCGCCAGAAACCCGGGCTGGAGAACAGCACGGTATCGTCGATATCGAAGCCTACAGCCATTGGCGGACGCCCCATCAGGCTATTTTCAATTTGTGCCACGGAAACCCAGTGAATGGGTGCCTGTTCAGCAAGAATGGCGGCGGTGGTTCCGGTGTAAAGCGGCGTCGGTGCAGAAGCACGCGCGACGACTGCACTATTAAGCGAGAACAATAAACAGGCGGCGCTGAGCGCCAGTGTGATCTTGCGCATATTTTCCCCTGAATATTCAGTTTGTTATCGTTTTAATTTGAGCGAATGGTCAAAAAACTATCCGACCATAACCCCAGCGGGAAGTGAAAGAAAGGAGTTTTTGCTTATGAATCTGAATAAAAAGAAGAAGATCACAAAGCGCAGATGCGTGGCGTAGGCCCGGTAAGCGCCAGCGCCACCGGGTAAGATTTTCTGCGGCCTGATGCCCTCATCCCGACCCTCTCCCACAGGGAGAGGGGGAATGATAGTGAATACTTACATCACAGCAGCGAAGGCCTGAGCCACGCGCTTGACGTTATCGGTATTCAAGCCCGCCATGCACATACGACCACTGGAAATCAGGTAGATGCCAAATTCTTCACGCAGCCTTTCAACCTGAGCCGCGCTCAGACCGGTATAGCTAAACATCCCGCGCTGCTTAAGCAGATAGTCAAAGTTATGCCCGGGAACGGCCTCTTTCAGCACATTAACCAGTTCCTGACGCATCGACAAAATGCGCTTACGCATCGCTTCCACTTCGGCAAGCCAGGACGCTTTCAGCCGATCATCTCCAAGAACCGTGGCCACCACCTGCGCACCAAAGTTTGGCGGGCTGGAATAGATGCGGCGCACTGTCGCTTTCAGCTGACCCAGCACACGACTGGCTGCTTCGGCATCTTCACACACCACGGACAGGCCGCCAACGCGTTCGCCGTACAGAGAGAAGATTTTTGAGAAGGAGTTGCTGACCAGTACAGGTAACCCGGCACTGGCAGCGGCACGAATGGCGTAGGCATCGTCTTCCATTCCTGCGCCAAAGCCCTGATAGGCGATATCGAGGAATGGGATCAGGTTACGCGCCTTCAGCACCTCAATCACGGCATCCCACTGTGCATTGGTGAGGTCGGCACCGGTCGGGTTATGGCAGCACGGATGCAGCAGTACAATACTGCGCTCTGGCAGGGTGTTCAGTTTTTCCAGCAGCGCATCAATACGTACGCCGTTGGTTGCACTGTCAAACCACGGGTAGGTCGACACCTTAAAGCCCGAGCCTTCAAAAATGGCTACGTGGTTTTCCCAGGTTGGATCGCTGACCCACACGCCGGAATCCGGGAAGTATTTTTTCAAAAAGTCTGCGCCGACCTTCAGCGCCCCTGAACCGCCCAGCGTCTGGATGGTCGCCACGCGTTTTTGTGCGAGTACCGCATGATCGGCTCCAAACAGCAGCGGCGCGATGGTGTTGCGGTAGGTGTTTAACCCTTCCATTGGCAGATAGAGCGAGGCCCCGTGCGGAACCGCGTTAAGACGCGCTTCGGCTTCGGCCACGGCCTGCAGCTGAGGAATGATACCGCCCTCGTTGTAATACAGACCAATGCTAAGATTCACTTTGTCGCTGCGAGGATCTTCTTTAAAACGCTCCATTAAGGAGAGAATGGGGTCGCCAGCATAGGCGTCTACTTTCTGAAACACGCGATGGTTCTCCGGAATTCGATGAGGCAGGGAATTCCACAATAAACTGGAACATGCCGTAACACCACCCCTTCGCCTTATCCTGCAATTGGCATAGGTTTTTTGCATCCTCTCGCCATGACATTTACCCAATATTTTCGCCCCCTCCGCTCCCGTAATGTGACTCCTGCGCAACCGCGCATTCACTGACTCAAGGAGTTCACATTATGGATTCACAATTTATTGGTTCAGTCATTAATGCCCTGCCACTCGAACATATGATTGGTGGGCCACTGCAGGCAATGATCAAAGCACAGGTACAGGCCAGCAAATCCTATGCCGACTTCCTGCTCTCTGTCTGTATTAAGGATGGTAAAGCCGTTGCCATCGAATTCGACTACGACGAAACCCTGGTAGACGAGCAAGGGGTGAGCAAAGGTAGCGTCACCCGCAAAATGAGTATTCCGCTGCTGGCGGCGGTTACTCACCCGATTATTTGTATTGAAGACGGTACCATCGATTTTGAGCTGGAAGTCACTCAGAGCGAAGCCAGTTCAAGCAGCACTGAAGCCGAAGCCTCGGTGGAAGCGTCAATCGGTTGGGGTATCTTCTCAGCCAAAATGACCGGTAAGGTATCGCATAAATCAGAACAAACTCGTTCAACCGACACACGCGCTAAATATTCCATCCATACCCAAATCAAGCGTCAGGATCCCCCTGAAGCCCTCCAGCGCGTCATTGACTATTTAACCAACGCCAAAACCAAGCCTGTTGCTGCGCAATAACGTTTTGCACTGTGGGTAATAGCCATTCCGTAACGTACGGGGCCGCCTTTGGTGGCCCCTCTTCAGGAGCGAATTATGTCTTTTAAAACATGGCTACGCGGCAGTAAGGATGAGGAGCCAGAAAATAAGAGGGAGAAAGAGGCTGACGGAACGACGCCCCCTGTACAAGGGAAAAATCCGCCGCCACCGCCTGCGGATATTCCCGGCGTACCGGTCACGCTGGAGGATATTACGCGCGGAATGCAGTACGCCGCAACGGCGGCAAACGAGTTAATCGCTCAGCAGTACATGAAGATGCTGGATCCCTTTTTCGAACCCGCCGATGACGGTTCACTGATCCCGCGCACCGTCCAGCTGGCACTGGATGAGAACCACTATTTCGATCTGCCCCTCGTTGCGCTCTCTACACCGCGTGGGCTGATGCTGGAAAAGATGAAGGTCAACCTGACGATCCGCACGGAAGGTATGCAAGCCCCCTCCCCGCAATCGGGAGAAAACGAGTTTGGCCGCTTTCACGTCAGCCTTTCACCTTCCAGCGATAGCAAAGGTGGGCGTGACAGCCGCCACGTTGACGTGGAGATGCAATTTACCGCCCTCCCACCACCAGAAAGCATCATGCGTTTGATTGATGAGTACACCAACAAAGTTATCCCCCGTCCGAAAGCAGAGGAGACTCCGTGATGAACAAGCAACCAGAAAGCACTGGTGACAAAGGCGTGCAGCTGATTTGCCAGTTTGAAGGACTAAAGCTGGAACGTTACCGCGATGCCGTCGGGTTATGGACGATTGGCTACGGCCATTTGATTCTGAAAGAGGAGATGGAAAAGCTCATCAAAATCACCACCGGTGAAGCCAAAAATATCCTGCGCAAAGACCTGAAGCGCACTGAAACTGGCGTGAAGAAACTGCTGACGCTGTCGGTTACCCAGAATCAGTTCGACGCCCTGGTGTCCTTCGCCTTCAATCTTGGCCTCGGCAATTTAAAGAAATCGACGCTGCTTAAAAAGGTCAACGCAGGAGACAAAGAAGCGGCTGCGTTGCAATTTAAATGCTGGAACAAAGCAGGCGGCAGAGTACTGGCGGGGCTTACGCGTCGCCGTGACGCCGAAATGAGATTATTTCTGAGTTAACCATTAAGGGAACATCATGAAAATCAATAAACTAATCACTGCAGCGCTGTTATCGGTTTCGCTTTTTTCAGCCATGCAGGTCAGTGCCGCTTTAAAAACCTGTGAAGATGAAATTAAAGAGACAAATACCTTTTTGACGGAAAAAGGTGTTCCACCGGTAAATAACATCACCGATTTAGCGACCACGCTGCGCAATATTAAAAATTTTGGTCGGCTACCTGACAGGTATATCACCGTAGATGAAGCAAAGCGTCTTGGGTGGTCTGGCCAGGCGTCTGAAACGCTGTGGGGCGTGAAAAAAACCAACAACAGATGGATAGGTGGCGATATTTACAACAACCCAGCGCTACCGGCAAATCAAGCCTGGCTGACTGCGGACATTGATGTCGTGAAAGGATATCGCAGCCCCAAACGGGTGATTTACAGCCTGTCAGGGCCACAGCGATTTATTACCACCGATCAATACCAACATTTGGTTGAGCTTGAACCTTGCCAATAACCCACTCTGTAACTGGCGGTGAAATCCCCTGACTTCTCAATCACGGACAGGGGATTTTACCCACGCTGAGGATAAGCCCATGTCCGACATCTATCTCCCCACACTGATCAGTGAGGCACTACTGGCTTTCTCTGGATTATTTGGTGGCGTAAGTATCTCCTTTTTTTGGCAGCCACAACGGCTGCACCAGCATAGTCGATTTGTCGCAGGCGTGATCTTTGGTGGAATAAGTATGGGGGCCGCCATTGCATTGGGCGGGTTAGCGGCTCGCTGGCTCAAGATCGATCTGACTCAGGCAGATATCACTCTGGGCCTGGGGTATATCTTAGGTGCGCTCAGCAATGGGTTGATCGTCTGGCTGGCAAACTTCTTTCGACGGCATGAGCAGCAGGATATTTTTGATGTTGCCAGCGTAATCAAAAGAAAAGTCAGGAACGATTCACTCCCTCAGTCAGATTCAAATGATAACAAGCTCAACGGGGAATAATATGCTCAATATGAACAAAGACTGGGTACTGCTGGTCATTATTCTTGTCGATCTGATAACGTCATTTATTATTTTGTTTGCCGCCTATAGCCGCCGTGTTCATGCATTGCCTGTTATGAGTAAGTTAGGTCTGGCAGCACTGGCATTTGGTTTTTTCGGTGAGAGCTGTCTGAATGTAAAATTCATTTTGACAGGAGAAGATATCTTAAATGATAGCTTCCCATTTTGGTTACTTCAGGATTTTGGTACGTTAGTTGTGGTGATTTATTATTTTTTCCTCAGACATAAATAGCAAAAAGCGCAACAAACTCCACATTTGTTGCGCTTTTATCTGCATCTGTAATGTAACCTAGATCGCAATATATTTATAATAGAGCATTGCTGCCTGCGTGCGGTTATTCACCTGAAGACGATGGAAAATGGATTCAAGGTGTACTTTTACGGTTCCGGCACTGATATTTAACTGCCTGCTGATTTGTTTATTGGTACCTCCTTTTGCCAGTAACTTCAGCACCTCCTGCTGGCGTCGGCTCAGCGTATGAATGAGTAGCGTGTTACCCGGAGCTTCACGATGAAGTATGGCCTGCTCAGGAAAACAGACAACGCCGGATGAAACCATGCTCAGGATCTGGCTGATTTTTTCCACGGGAAGGTCCTTGGTAAAAAGACCTTTTACATTTTGCTGAATATAAAAATTAAAGATCCCATCCGTCGCCTTTCTCAACATCACAACAATGGGTAATGAAGGCCAGTCCTGCGTTAGCATTTTGATGAACTCGCTGCAATTCATTTCACCGTCTAACAGAACAATGTTAACGGAAGTGGACATCAAAACGGTGTGTGCGTCTTCGAAGCTGTCTGTAGAAAAAACGGTACATTCAGGCATCACTCTCTTTAGTTCAGTCTTCATACCGTGAATGTAGATCGGTAATTCATCAATCATCAATACATTCATCACCACTTTACCTCGTCTTGGTTTTATTTCCTTACGTTATTAAATAAGCCTTTTCAAAAATAAGTATGAGTGTAATTTGAGAACTTGAAAAACAGCAAATGGCATAAGACAAATGTCATATTCACACGCATTAAATTAAGCAGCGCTAAACAAAAAATATAGCATACATTAATTTTTCGCCGACATTATTCATAACAAAAACAACCTGGGCCGATTAGCATATTTAAGATGTGAACCGGCTCACCTATTATTTATCTGCATTTATGCAACCCATCTATACATTAATATTTGAATGAGGTTTCTTATGACGACATTAACAGTGTATTTCTGCGGTACCGGTTCGAATAAATTTGATGACACACATGTTAACTACTGGAACGGGGAGTTAATTTCGACGCTCGCCGCCAATAACAAAGGTAAAGAGTTTGCGGAATGGATCATTCTTGATGGCCCAGGAAGTGGCAACCTCCAGAGTGATGAGCTGTGGGTAAAAAGCGGTGATTACGGCCAGCTACGTGGTCGGCTTTTTGGAAGCGGCTGGAACGAAAATATTCAGCACGCCCTCAATATTATGAAAGGGCACGTTGACTGGCAGCGAGAAAAGCTCACGAAAGAGAATTATGAGCAGCTGAAAAAGGCCGGTATCCCGATTGAGGACGTCGAAGTCACAGGCTCGTTCTGGTGGCGTAAATATGATTACGGCGACCGAAAAGTCACGCAGCAGGCGCTGCAGCAGCAGATCATTAAAACTTTCCGCAAGGGGCAAATTCTGCCGACGCAGGTCAACCTGGTAGGATGGAGTCGGGGTGGGATCAGTTGCCATATGCTGGCCAACGCCATGCTGGCCGACCCGGTTCTGACAACCATCCCGGTCAATATTTTTGCAGTTGACCCAGTTCCGGGAACAGGCAATTTCAAATCAGACAAAGTGACCTTAGGCAGCAACGTCAAAGAGTATGTTGCTTTTTATGCCAAAGATGAGCGCTCAACAGGTTTCTCCTGTGTCATCCCTGAAACCCATAATACGACGCGTGTGCACATTTATCCGATGTCTGGCCGACACGCGACCCTCGTCGGCAATGCATCGGCTAATGGTGATAAGGGGCCAAAAGTAGCGCATGAACCAGGCATGATCGTGCGTCATTTTGCAGAGGTTTGTCTGCAAAGATGGGGCGTGAATATGGACAAGAAACTCAATCTGGACGGGATACAGCTACTTGAGTTGCATCAGTCAATTCAGCGTAATGCTGCGGTATTTAGCCAAATGCGAAACACCGTTTACACCGTTTCCGAGAATGACCAGGGTGAGCGCTACGTTTCCCGCGCAAGCACCGGGATGCCTTTCTCAGCAGTGCACGGAGTGCCTTTTACCCCTGAATCGGGGCTGGTATCGGAATACCTCACGAATCAGGCTATTTACGACGTGCTGAAATAAGACGTTCACCGCATCCAACGGTCATATCGGCTGTTGGATGCGGACATTCAGGCACGGTTAATCGATATACTTCATCGCCACCCGCGACGTCAGGCGCGTGATAAGTTCGTAAGCACTTACTTTCGTGATTTCAGCAATGCGTTCAACGGGTAAGCCTTCGCCCCACATCACCACCGGATCGCCAGCCTTGTCCTGTGCCTCTGGCCCCAGGTCAACGCAGATCATATCCATCGCCACACGGCCCACAATCTGCACTTCACGGCCATTCACCAGCACCGGCGTACCGGATGGCGCAGCGCGCGGGTAGCCGTCACCGTAACCCATCGCCACCACACCCAGACGCGTATCGCGCTTGCTGTCCCAGGTTCCGCCGTAGCCCACCGGTTCACCCGCTTTGTGCTCGCGCACGGCAATCAGGTTAGAAACCAGCGACATCACCGGCTGCAAGCCAAAATCTGGCCCCCACGGTTTATTCTCCAGCGGCGACACGCCGTAGAGAATAATCCCCGGGCGCGCCCAGTCGAAGTGCGACTGTGGCCACAACAGAATGCCGCCGGATGCCGCAATAGAGCGCATCCCCGGCTTGCCTTCACAGAAGGTGTTAAAAATATCGAGTTGCTGCTCGGTTGCGCCACATTCTGGCTCATCTGCGCGAGCAAAATGGCTGACAATATTCACCGGCTGACGCACGTTTTTGCACTGACACAGACGCTGATAAAACGCCTCTGCGTTTTCCGGGCGCACGCCCAGACGGTGCATGCCCGTGTCGAGCTTCATCCACACGGTGACCGGCTCGCTCAGCTCTGCCGTTTCCAGTGCTGCCAGCTGCTCTTCGTTATGTACCGCTGTGTGCAGGTGCTGATCGGCGATGGTCGGCAGGTCGGAGGCTTCGAAAAAACCTTCGAGGAGCAGAATGGGTTGGGCGATCCCGCCTGCACGCAGGCGGAGAGCTTCTTCGAGACGGGCGACGCCAAAGGCGTCGGCATCGGGGAGCGTTCGCGCGGTCTCGAGAAGACCGTGTCCGTAAGCGTTCGCTTTCACGACTGCAACGAGCTTGCTGGCGGGGGCCAGTTCACGCAGACGCTGCAGGTTGTGTCGCAGAGCGCGGCGGTTAATGATTACAGTTGCCGCTTGCATTTGAATTCCTTAATAAAAGAATCACCAAAATCATTCGCGTTGCAGTCAACGCACCTGCGTCGTGAAGGATGAAGGCGATTTACTCATCATCATATTGAGGACCGGCATAGTTGTCGAAACGCGACCACTGTCCGTTAAAGGTCAGACGTACCGTACCGATGGGGCCGTTACGTTGTTTACCAATAATAATTTCGGCGATCCCTTTCAGGTCGCTATTCTCGTGATAAACCTCATCACGGTAGATAAACATGATTAAGTCCGCATCCTGCTCGATGGAGCCGGATTCACGCAGATCGGAGTTCACCGGACGTTTATCGGCACGCTGTTCCAGAGAGCGGTTAAGCTGGGAGAGCGCCACCACCGGCACGTGTAGCTCTTTGGCTAATGCTTTGAGCGAGCGGGAAATCTCTGCAATCTCCAGCGTACGGTTGTCGGAGAGCGACGGCACGCGCATCAGCTGGAGGTAGTCGATCATGATGAGGCCAATACCACCGTGTTCACGGGCGATACGGCGCGCACGGGAGCGCACTTCCGTCGGTGTCAGACCGGAGGAGTCATCGATATAGATATTACGTTTATCCAGCAGAATACCCATCGTGCCGGAGATCCGCGCCCAGTCTTCATCGTCGAGCTGACCGGTACGAATACGGGTCTGATCCACGCGAGACAGCGACGCCAGGGAACGCATCATGATCTGTTCTGATGGCATCTCAAGACTGAAGATTAAAACCGGTTTATCCTGCAACATCGCCGCGTTTTCGACGAGGTTCATCGCAAATGTTGTTTTACCCATTGATGGACGCGCCGCGACGATGATCAAATCTGACGGCTGCAGACCGGCAGTTTTCTTGTTGAGATCGTCATAGCCGGTATTCACACCGGTCACACCATCATGGGGTTGCTGGAACAGCTGTTCGATACGCGCAACGGTCGCATCAAGCACATCGGCGATGTTTTTCGGCCCTTCGTCTTTGTTCGCGCGGCTTTCGGCGATTTTAAAGACGCGGGACTCAGCGAGATCGAGCAGATCTTCGCTGGTGCGACCCTGTGGATCAAAACCCGCCTCGGCGATTTCATTCGCCACCGAGATCATCTCACGCACAACGGCACGTTCACGCACGATGTCAGCGTAAGCGCTGATGTTCGCCGCACTTGGCGTATTTTTAGAAAGCTCTGCCAGATAGGCAAACCCACCGACGCTGTCCAGTTGACCCTGCCGCTCCAGCGATTCCGCGAGCGTGATCAGGTCAATCGGGCTGCCCGACTCCTGCAGACGCGCCATTTCAGTAAAGATATGGCGATGCGGGCGGGTGTAGAAATCTTCGGACACGACGCGCTCGGCGACGTCGTCCCAGCGTTCGTTATCCAGCATTAAACCGCCCAACACCGACTGTTCCGCTTCAATCGAGTGCGGCGGGACTTTTAACCCGGCGACCTGAAAATCACGTTCACGGGGTTCAGTCTGTTTGTTGAAGGGTTTGTTTCCTGCCATAGTGAATGGAGTTACCGAGATAAAGAGTGGGTCGAAAGATTACCACATTTTCTTATGGAGGAAGCATGGCAACGCGTATTGAATTTCACAAGCATGGTGGCCCTGACGTACTCAAAGCAGTAGAGTTCACCCCTGCTGCACCTGGCGATAACGAAATCCAGGTCGAAAACAAAGCCATCGGCATCAACTACATTGATACCTATATTCGCAGCGGTCTTTATCCCCCTCCGTCAATGCCGAGCGGGCTGGGAACCGAAGCGGCAGGTGTGGTTATCAAGGTGGGCAACGCCGTTAAGCATATAAAAGAAGGTGCCCGCGTGGTGTATGCGCAATCGGCACTGGGTGCATACAGTACCGTTCATAACGTTCCGGCAGACAAAGCCGCAATTCTACCGAATGCGATATCGTTCGAGCAGGCTGCCGCTTCTTTCCTGAAGGGGCTAACCGTTTATTACCTGCTGCGCAAAACCTATGAAATCAAACCCGATGAACAATTCCTGTTTCATGCCGCTGCAGGCGGTGTGGGGCTGATCGCCTGCCAGTGGGCAAAAGCGCTGGGTGCGAAACTTATCGGCACCGTAGGCTCTGCCCAAAAAGCCCAGCGGGCACTGCAGGCTGGAGCATGGAAGGTGATCAACTACCGCGAAGAGAACATTGTTGAACGACTGAAAGAGATAACCGGCGGCAAAAAGGTGCGCGTGGTGTATGACTCGGTGGGTAAAGACACCTGGGAAGCATCCCTGGACTGCCTGCAACGCCGCGGTCTGATGGTGAGTTTTGGTAATTCATCAGGGGCCGTTACTGGCGTGAATCTTGGCATTCTGAACCAGAAAGGTTCTTTGTATGTTACGCGCCCTTCTCTTCAGGGCTACATCACCAACCGGGCAGAGCTGCTTGAGGCCAGCAACGAGCTGTTCTCTCTGATCGCCAGCGGTGCGATTAAAGTGGATGTGGCCGATGCGCAGAAATACCCGTTAGCCGATGCGCAACGTGCGCATGAGGTGCTGGAGAGTCGGGCGACGCAGGGTTCAAGTCTGTTAATTCCCTGATCCCTAAAAAGAAATTGGGCTTCCCATAGGAAGCCCTTTCTTTTTTTAGTTCGGCTGTATGTAGGGTACAGCTCGATGAATTCTTTAGCGGCAGCCATAGTGACAGATTCGATAAGTAAATCCTATTCCGTTCTAAGCAATGTTGCCGGGAAAGTTGCAGGTATGTGACGAACCCCTCAATACCTTAGTAACGAAAGCGGTTATTACGCTGATAACCGGGAACCTTTGGCGATTTAATCGCCCGTATTACCCATACTACCGCAATCGCCAGCAGTAACCACGGCAACAGTTTGATCGTCAGGGCAAACAATCCGCCGATAAACATCACCGCCGTCGCCACAAAGATAGCGGCCAGAATGCCGAGCAGTGAAACCCCCGTCACCAACAGCATGACAAAAAAGCCAATCACAAAAAGTAGTTCCAGCATGGTGCTCTCCCACGAGTTCCCGAATGATGCAGCGATCATTACAAAAAGCATGCCAAAACTAACTCATTGTTATAAAAGCAAAACGCCCCGCAATATTTTGCGAGGCGTGGTGAATTTGACGATCTTTTAGCGAAATTTATCGCTTATCTGCCACCAGACGCAGCGCGTGTTCCAGCACGTCGATATCCGCACCGGCTTTATGCGCATTTTCGCTCAGGTAACGACGCCACTGACGCGCCCCCGGGATCCCCTGGAACAGGCCGAGCATATGGCGGGTAATGTGACCAAGGTAAGTCCCATTGCTTAGCTCACGTTCGATATACGGATACATGGCACGCACCACGGCAACCGGATCGGTATCTGCACCTTCAATGCCAAAGATTTCGCGATCGACCGTCGCCAGGATCCCAGGGTTCTGATACGCCTCGCGCCCCACCATTACGCCATCCATATGTTCCAGGTGCGTTTTGGCCTCGTCCAGCGACTTGATACCGCCGTTAATTGACAGGGTCAGATGTGGGAAGTCACGCTTCAGCTGATACACACGCGGGTAGTCCAGCGGCGGAATTTCACGGTTCTCTTTCGGGCTAAGACCCGAGAGCCACGCTTTGCGTGCGTGGATGATAAACATCTCGCACTCGCCTTTCCCGGCAACCGTATTGATGAAATCGCACAGAAATTCGTAACTGTCCTGGTCGTCGATACCAATACGGGTTTTAACCGTTACCGGAATGGAGACAACATCGCGCATCGCCTTGATGCAGTCAGCCACCAGCTGCGCGTTCCCCATCAGGCATGCGCCAAACATACCGTTTTGCACGCGATCGGAAGGGCAACCAACGTTAAGGTTAACTTCGTCATAACCGCGTTCTTCCGCCAGCTTCGCGCACTGCGCCAGGGCTGCCGGATCGCTGCCGCCAAGCTGCAGGGCAACCGGATGCTCTTCTTCACTGTAGGCCAGATAGTCACCCTTACCGTGAATAATCGCCCCGGTAGTCACCATTTCGGTGTACAGCAACGTATGGCGGGAGAGCTGACGCAGGAAATAGCGGCAGTGTCTGTCCGTCCAGTCGAGCATCGGCGCAATGGAAAAACGGTGTGCAGGGAAAGCAGTCTGTAATTCTGACGACATGGCGAAGTTTTAAGCATCTGGTGGAAAAGGGGCGCTACTATAGCACAAAGAAAAGCCGGAGGCGCAGCGCCTCCGGTGCACTTTAGAACGTCAGGCTCAGCTGTGCCCCTGCGCCCCAGGTTTCATCTTCGCCGTACAGACCCATCAGGTCGACATGTACGGTGTTAAGCGGTGCAAAACCCACCCCCGCCGTAAAAACGTTGCTGTCGTTGTTTTTCACATCAGCACGGTAACCCGCGCGAACGGCCAGCCAGTTTAGTGGTGTGACTTCTGCACCCACGCCAACGTACTGAGAGTTCTCTTCGCTTTTAAAGCCTTTGGTTTCGGTCAGGTCACCGTCTGCCGTCAACGTCACGAGATCGGTATGCCAGGCCACGCCTGCCGTTACGACTGGACTGATCTGATACGTATCACGTACCCCATCCACTTCTTTGGTATCGATATCACGTGAGAAGAGGTTTTTCCCCGTCAGACCGACAGTCCAGTTATCGCCGAAATCAGCCGCAAGACCGGCATCGACGTTAAACCCGGTGTCGTCATTGCGATAGCGGCTACTGTTGATATCGCCGCTGTCGAAGTTGTAGATAGAGACGGTGTAGTTATACAGCCAGGTTTTTTGCAGCTTTGGGGTGATACCCACGGAAACCGGTACACCGCTAATATCAAACTGATGCGCCACCGCCACGCCATAGTCTGAAACGATAGCCGCACGACCAAAACCTTTTGATTTGAGATCCTTCGGGTCAATGCCAAAAGCGGCAACAGGGGTTGCCTCCACTAAACGTAGTTTATCGATATCCCCCTGATCGATGTAAGAACTCACGCGAGCGCGAGCATTCGCTTTGGCCACAAATGCGAATGAGAGCACATCATCAGGAATGCTTACCGCGATCCCGCCGCCCGCTTTACCGCTGGCAGTTTTTCCTTTCAGCGAATCCAGCTGATCGGCAAGATTACCTGCTGCAGAAGAAACATCCCGTGAGGCCTGGCTTGAAGGATTTAAGAGATCGATAAGGTTGATAGTATCCAGCGTGCTACGGTACCGACTGACATCGTCGCTGATGTTATCAATCTTATCCCGCAGGTTGTCTTTGTCTGAAATCTGCGCACCAATGGAAGGTAAAATGAGCGTCACACCATCATCAGGTTTCGCTTTCGCCAGCAATGCCGGGTTGATTAACACCCCACTGCCGTAGCTGCCTGCTGCGACGCCCGTGCCCCCCATCGCGTCGCTGCGCGCCTCTGTCCAGGTATTGGCTGCCCCCGCCTGATTTGCCATAAACAAGGAGACAGCGATGCTAACCACCGAAAATTTAAAATGTTTCTTCACAGTATGCTCGTCTTATAATCTGTTATGAAATAACCCCTGTCTGTTATCACCCAAACAGGCACGAACTATTGCTGTGAATAAGTACAAAAAGACCCGCTTTTTCCCTAAGTTAAATCACACCCGGGCCTGTTGTAATTTGTGACGACCCTCAATATTTATAGAAGAGGAAATTATTTTCGCCCAGGTTTTCCATCGTGCGGACCAAAAAACTGGGGCGGATGGTCAACCCAGCGGTCCTCGCGCGTGGCGGCGTACACCGGGTTTAGCGGATAGTAGATGCGGTTGTGCTTTTTATTGGCCTCCCCAACGACCAGCAAGCGCACCTCTTCATCAGTGTTGTTAATGAAGGTGTGGCAGACACCCGTTCCGGCAGGAAAACCCACGCTGTCACCAGGTTCGAGTTTCCACAGATAACCGTTAATCCAGGCCTCGGGGTAACCTTCCAGCACATAGATAAATTCCTCTTCGTCGCTTTCCGCGTGAGGATACGAGGTACGACGCCCCGGAGGGAGACGCTCATGGTGAATACCAATACGGCCCAGGCCCAGCTTGCGGGCCAGCGGTGCACCGATGGAGAAACGCTCGTGACTGTCGGAATAGGTAGAGTCATCTGCCCCTTCAACGTCACGCCAGTGCCGAATACAGTCAGGTCTTTTCATCGTAAATGTCCAGAATTGCGATGCGTCAGGTATAGCACAGCCTGGCGGATCTCGGTGTTTTTACCAGAACATGATAAAGTGAGGGTTTCCCAGCCTATAACATCCGGGGTGCTAAATGGATAAGACCGCAACGCAAGAGCTGTTAGCGCAGGCAGAAAAGCTGTGTGCGCAACGCAATGTGCGCCTGACTCCGCAGCGCCTTGAGGTATTGCGACTGATGAGCCTGCAGCAAGGAGCCATCAGCGCATACGACCTGCTCGACCTGCTGCGCGAAAGCGAGCCGCAGGCAAAACCGCCTACGGTTTATCGTGCGCTGGATTTCCTGCTGGAACAAGGGTTTGTTCACAAGGTCGAATCAACAAACAGCTATGTGCTGTGCCACCTGTTTGATCAACCGACCCACACATCTGCCATGTTTATCTGTGACCGCTGCGGTGTGGTGAAGGAAGAGTGTGCAGAAGGCGTTGAAGACATCATGCATTCGCTGGCAGCCAAAATGGGCTTTGCCCTGCGTCATAACGTGATTGAAGCACACGGGCTGTGCTCCGCATGCGTGGAAGTGGAATCCTGTCGGCATCAGGATGAGTGTCAGCACGATCACTCTATCCTCGTGAAGAAAAAACCACGTTAACCGTGGTGGGATGAAAACCAGGTATCACGCCGCCAGTGGCGATGCCAGATAAACGCCAGAGAGAGGCCGCGCAAGGCAAGAAAGACTGCCAGCGCCAGCCACAAACCGTGGTTGCCCAGAGACGGGAGCGTCAACAGCGTCAGACCAAAGCCTGCCGCTGCGACCGCCATGCTGTTGCGCATCTCCGCCCCTCGCGTCGCACCGATGAACATACCATCCAGCAGATAGCACCAGACGCCCACCACCGGTAAGATCGCCTGCCAGATGAGATAATGACCCGCCAGTTCACGAAGCCGGGGGAGCGACGTGAGTAACGCAATGATCTGTTGGCCAAAACAGGCATAAGTCAGTGCAAACGCCAGCGCCACCAGACCCGCCTGACGACAGGCTGCCCGCCATACATCACGGAGCTGACCGCTTTCACGCGCACCGTATGCCTGCCCGGAATGCGCTTCAACAGCGTAGGCAAAGCCATCCAGCGCATAAGCGGTAAAGGTGAGCAGCGTCATCAGAACCGCATTAACCGCGACAATATCTGGCCCAAGACGCGCCCCAAAGACCGTCAGTGCGCCAAAGCAGAGCTGTAACAAGAGCGAGCGCAACATAATGTCGCGATTAAGCGCCAGCAGTGTGCGGATATTGCCACGCCACGCGGTTTTCAGTAGAGAGACAGAGATACCGCGCATGGTCAGAACATGCCAGACCATCCACAACCCGATAAAAAATGTCCCGTATTCCGCAATTGCCGTCGCCAGTGCAGCACCCTGCACGTTCATATGCAGGCCCATCACCAGCCAGAGGTCGAGCACAATATTGAGGAGGTTTCCCACTACCAGCAGAATGACCGGCGCACGAGCATACTGCACGCCCAGTAACCATCCAAGCAGCACCAGATTTGCCAGTGATGCAGGCGCACTGAGCCAGCGAATTTCAAGGAAACGTCGTGCCTGCTCAAGTACCGTCTCACTGCCACCAACAATGTGCAACGCCAGATCAATCAGTGGGGTACGCAGCAACACGATTAACGCCCCTGCACCGAGCGCCAGAATTAACGGCTGAACAAGCGCACGAGCCAGACGCAGGGGATCTTTCGCACCATATGCCTGTGCCGTCAACCCCGTGGTGCTCATGCGTAAAAAGAGCAGGAGCATAAAGAGGAAGCTGGTTGCCGTTGCGCCGATAGCCACACCGCCCAGATAAACGGGTGAATCCAGATGACCAATCACCGCCGTATCCACCAGCCCCAGCAAAGGAACGGTGATATTGGAAAAAATCATTGGCAGAGCAAGACGCCACAATGCCTTATCTGAAGCCGTCAGCAGTGACATGAAAAAATACCAGGAGCGGGAAATGAATCTGAATCAGGCTACGGAGACTCCGTAGCCTGTCGGGAAGAGATTACAGCCATTCACCGTTGCGAATAACACCTACCGCCAGCCCTTCAATAGAGAAGTTCTGTTCGCGGAGATCCACCACAATTGGGGAGAACTCGCTGTTTTCCGGTAGCAGCTGCACGGTATTACCCTGTTTTTTCAGGCGCTTAACGGTAACTTCATCATCAATACGCGCGACCACAACCTGGCCGTTGCGCACGTCCTGCGTTTTGTGAACCGCAAGCAAATCGCCATCGAGAATGCCGATATCCTTCATGGACATACCGCTTACGCGCAGCAAGAAATCTGCGCTCGGTTTGAACATGCCAGGATCGACCTGATAGTGACCTTCGATGTGCTGCTGTGCCAGCAGCGGTTCACCAGCAGCGACACGGCCAACCAGTGGAATTCCCGTCTCTTCTTCTACCAGCAGACGGATACCGCGTGAAGCACCCGAAACAATCTCAATCACGCCTTTACGCGCCAGCGCTTTAAGGTGTTCCTCGGCAGCATTTGGAGAACGGAAACCCAGACGCTGCGCAATTTCCGCACGCGTGGGTGGCATACCCGTCTGGCCGATATGATCCCGGATGAGATCAAACACCTCTTGTTGCCTGGTCGTTAACGCTTTCATTCCGCCCCCTGGGTGTATATACAGTTATGCTGTGAGTATATACAGTCAAAGGTGATTTTGGAACCAAAAACTGCACAAAAAACCAGGGACTTAATTATTCCTCGAGGCTCATCGGAAATGTGACCAAAGCAGCGTGACCCAGGTGATGACCGCAGTGATAATCGACAGCAGTACAGCGGCAGAACCCATGTCTTTCGCGCGCCCAGAGAGCTCGTGGAACTCAGAGCCGATGCGATCCACAACGGCCTCAATAGCGCTATTGAGAATTTCCACTATCATCACCAACAGTACAGAACCAATCAGAAGAACGCGGGTTATGGCATCAACATCAAGGAAACAGGCGATGATAACCGCGACGATAGCGGTAACACCCTCCTGGCGAAAAGCGGCTTCATTAGCCCACGCGGCACGGAAACCTTTCCATGAATAGCCGGCAGCTTTGATGATTCGGGTTAACCCAGTGGTATTATTGGCCATTAAAAGAACCTTTTATGAGAAATAGCGTCAGTAACTATACACAAAATCATTCATGCAGCATCAAGGCGGCAAGGTGAAGGATGAAGTGTATATAGCTGCAACGCGTTTTGCTGCAGCCCGAAGTATGACGGGTAACAACAGTAATTTTGCGCGCTTTCTGTTATCCTTGCGCCGCAATTGCATTATTAACCAGAGGCTTTACATCGTTTATGTCCGGCTGGCCACGAATTTACTACAAATTACTTAATTTACCATTAAGCGTCCTGGTAAAAAGCAAGTCTATCCCAGCAGAACCCGCGCTGGAATTGGGGCTCGATACATCGCGCCCTATCATGTACGTTTTGCCTTATAACTCGAAGGCCGACTTGCTGACGCTTCGCGCCCAGTGTCTGGCGCACGATTTACCCGATCCGCTTGAACCGTTGGAAATCGACGGGACGCTACTGCCGCGCTACGTGTTCATTCACGGCGGGCCGCGCGTGTTTACCTATTACACGCCAAAAGAAGAGTCCATCAAGCTGTTCCACGACTATCTCGACCTGCACCGCAGTAATCCTGACCTGGATGTACAGATGGTGCCGGTTTCGGTGATGTTTGGTCGTCGCCCGGGTCGTGAAAAAGGCGAAGAGAATCCGCCGCTGCGTATGCTCAACGGCATCCAGAAATTCTTCGCGGTTTCCTGGCTGGGGCGCGATAGCTTTGTGCGTTTCTCCCCTTCAGTCTCGCTGCGCCGGATGGCGGACGAACACGGCACCGATAAGATCATCGCGCAAAAACTGGCGCGCGTGGCGCGTATGCACTTCGCGCGCCAGCGTCTGGCCGCCGTTGGGCCTCGTCTCCCGGCGCGTCAGGATCTGTTCAACAAGCTGCTGGCCTCCAAAGCGATCGCTCGCGCCGTTGAAGACGAAGCGCGCAGCAAGAAGATTTCGCACGAGAAAGCGCAGCAGAACGCCATTGCGCTGATGGAAGAGATTGCCGCGAACTTCTCCTACGAGATGATTCGCCTGTCCGATCGTATTCTGAGCTTTACGTGGAACCGCCTCTATCAGGGGATTAACGTTCACAACGCCGAGCGCGTGCGTCAACTGGCGCATGACGGCCACGAAATTGTCTATGTTCCCTGCCACCGCAGCCACATGGACTACCTGTTGCTCTCTTACGTGCTTTATCACCAGGGGCTGGTACCGCCGCACATTGCTGCCGGTATTAACCTGAATTTCTGGCCTGCAGGCCCGATTTTCCGCCGCCTCGGAGCGTTCTTTATTCGTCGTACCTTTAAGGGCAACAAGCTCTACTCCACCGTGTTCCGGGAATATCTGGGCGAACTGTTTAGCCGCGGTTATTCCGTGGAGTACTTCGTGGAGGGGGGGCGTTCCCGTACTGGACGCCTGCTCGATCCGAAGACCGGCACGCTGTCGATGACCATCCAGGCAATGCTGCGCGGGGGAACCCGTCCCATCACGCTGGTGCCAATCTATATTGGCTATGAGCACGTGATGGAAGTGGGTACTTACGCCAAAGAGCTACGCGGGGCGACCAAAGAGAAAGAGAGCCTGCCGCAAATGTTGCGTGGCCTCAGTAAGCTGCGCAACCTCGGCCAGGGTTACGTGAACTTTGGTGAGCCAATGCCACTAATGACGTATCTGAACAACCATGTTCCGGAGTGGCGTGAGTCTATCGATCCAATCGAGGCGATACGTCCTGCCTGGCTGACGCCAACGGTGAACGGTATTGCAGCCGAGCTGATGGTGCGCATTAACAACGCTGGCGCGGCGAATGCCATGAACCTGTGTTGTACCGCGCTTCTGGCCTCCCGCCAGCGTTCACTGACCCGTGAGCAGCTTACGGAGCAGCTTGATTGTTATCTGGATATCATGCGTAACGTTCCGTACTCCGTTGATTCAACCGCGCCTGCAAGCACGGCGGGTGAGCTCATCGAACACGCGCTGCAGATGAACAAGTTCGAAGTTGAGAAAGATACGATTGGCGACATCATCATTCTGCCGCGCGAGCAGGCTGTGCTGATGACGTACTATCGCAACAACATCACGCATATGCTGATGCTACCGTCACTCATGGCGGCAATCATCACTCAGCATCGCCGCATTTCACGTCAGGAGCTGTTGCGCCACGTTGAAGCCATCTATCCGATGCTAAAAGCTGAGCTGTTCCTGCGCTGGAGCAAAGATGAGCTGGCGGTAGAGCTCGATAAAATGACGGAAGAGATGCATCGCCAGGGGTTGATTACCCTTACTCATGACGAGCTGCATATCAGTCCATCGCGTACCCGAACTCTGCAACTGCTGGCGGCCGGTGCGCGCGAAACACTGCAGCGCTACGCCATCACCTTCTGGCTGTTGAGCGCGAACCCGTCCATTAACCGCGGGACGCTGGAAAAAGAGAGCCGGACGCTGGCACAGCGCCTGTCTGTTCTGCACGGCATTAACGCACCAGAATTCTTCGACAAAGCGGTATTCAGCTCACTGGTGCTGACGCTGCGTGATGAAGGATTTATTAGTGATACGGGTGATGCCGAGCCGGAAGAGACGCTGAAGGTTTATCAGATGCTTGCCGAGCTGATTACCTCAGATGTGCGTTTAACGATTGAGAGTGCGACGCAGGGCGAGTGATGCTATCAGCCCAGCTATCTCTGTGAGAGAGAGAAAACAAAACGGCAGCTATTCGGCTGCCGTTCTTCTATGAAAAGTAACTCATCACCAGCCCTAAAAAAAGCACCAGACCAACATAGTTATTATTCATGAACGCTTTAAAGCAGGCTTCACGTTCGCGCTTTGCAATCAGCTTTTGCTGATATGCAAACAACAACCCCGCCACCAGCACTGACCAGTAAAACGCCCAGTTCAGCCCGTTCAGGCGACCAATCACTACCATCAGCGCCAGCACCGCTGCCTGCAGAATGCCAATGATCAGTTTGTCCTGGCGACCAAACAGGATCGCGGTCGATTTAATGCCAATTTTCAGGTCATCATCGCGGTCAACCATCGCATACTGCGTATCGTACGCTACGGCCCAGAGGATATTCGCCAGGAACATCAGCCAGCAACTGAGCGGCACAGACTCACTCACTGCCGCAAATGCCATGGGAATCGACCAGCCAAACGCCGCGCCCAGCACCACCTGTGGCAGATGGGTATAACGCTTCATGAATGGATAAACCCAGGCCAGCGCCAGCCCTGCAATGGAAAGCAGGATGGTCATCGTATTCAGGGTTAACACCAGCATGAAAGAGAACACAACCAGCACGGCAAACAGCGTAAGCGCCTCTTTCTCGGTAACCTGCCCGCCAGGCAAAGGACGATTAGCGGTACGCTTCACATGCCCGTCAAACTTACGATCTGCATAGTCATTGACCACACAGCCCGCCGCACGCATCAGCCAGACACCGGCGAAAAATACGCCCAGGATCCACAGCGGTGGCATCCCCGGGGTCGCCACCCACAGTGCCCATAAGGTCGGCCATAGCAGCAGTAATGCGCCGATGGGTTTATCTGTACGCATTAAGCGGTGATAGGCCAGCAGCTTATTCTGCGTCAGGCTCCACTCCATTTTTTTCTTCCTCTCAGTACAACGGCGACGCCGGTAAAAAAAGCTCCGTCAGTATTAGCGGCTTACCACTCAGGCGAAGGCGGGAACGACGCCCCCACAGGTCGGCTTCACTTCCAATCTCAATAAAATCCCGGGTAAGTTCAGACGATGTGAAAAGATAGCGCCCAAGAGGCGTTTTCCCCAGCCGTTGCAGAGCCAGCTCCGGTCCGGAAAGAGTGGACTCGGGAACCACCGTCCGACCAGCAAGCCACGGCTCACCGTCAGCACACAGTAAAATTTCACGCAGCCAGTAGCGATTTTCTTTCGGCAACAGCGACAGCTCACTGGCAATTTCATCGGCAGAGACAAACCCTTCCCGAATCATCGTCACCGTGACCGTTTTGCCCTGTTGTTCAAAACGTTTCGTCATGGAATCTTCCAGCAGCAACCAGCCACGTTGCTCCGGATCAAGCGCAGGTATTTGGTCGAAATAGCGTAGCGCACGCAGTTGCGTTAGCGCAGGGTGTGACATGCCAGACTCTCCGATACATAACGTAATGGCATTGTATCGCAGAAAAGCAGATTGAGGGCGGCCAAACGTTATTTAGCGATCACTATCGCAACAATGGCGCAACAGCGCAGGCGGTACAAAAAAAGTGCGCCCACTCAGGCGCACTAAACTACTAACAAATCAGCACTGTGGGGAGACGGTTACCCCTTGCCTTTTACACTGCTGATAAAGGTGGAACGGGCAGTGGTGGAACCTAAACGCTCGGCTTCATCAAGCAGTTTCAGTGCTTTGTCGACATCGCCGCGCTTCACCGCCTGCTTAATGGCATTGTTGAAATAGGTTTCGGTGTCGTTCAGCATCGGATCGGCTTTCTTCGCCGGAGCGGGTGCGGCAGCGGCAACGGGTGCGGCTGCTGCTGTGGCAGCTGGCGCGGTGTACACAGGTGCAGCAGTATTGCCTACGGTGACAGGGCCAGTACCGGAGGAACCAAACAGTGGGCCAACCAGCACGCTGGAAGCATTGTTAGTAGAGACTTTCAGTTTCAGCAGACCGTCGGTGACGTGGCGTGCTAATGGATCCGGAATATCCGGAACAGAGTTACCCGTCCCTTTGGCGTAGGCTTTCGCCGGATCGATAAGCTTCGTGGTCTGCTGCAAATCTTTCTCTGTTGTGAAGACCAGAACATAAATCTTTTGCTGACCCAGGGCAGGCGTCAGGCGCATTTTGCCTTCCAGGCGGTCGGCGCTCATGACGCCAGGCTCCTGGTAGCTGAAATATTCACTCGGGAAAAATGCAGATGGCGTCAGATTCTGATCCAGAATCAGCACGTTAGGTGCAAAGACGCTGGTCTGCTTATTCACTTCACTGGTCAGCGTGAGGGTCAGTTCACCGATGTTCGCCGGTACGCTAAAGGCGGCAACCGGGCCAGTAATTCCCGGTACGTTCAGGGGTTGGCCACCAGCAGAAAGCTGGGTTGACTGGGTTTTGGATTGATCAACCGGGACCCAGGTCAGTTGCTGGAGCGCCGCCGCCGGAATAGCAGGGGCAGCACTGGTATTTTGTGGTACGAAATTGACGTCTGCGAAGGTGATAGCTGGAGCACAGGCCAGCAGCCCCGCAGAGAGGCACAGCGCGACGAGACTTTTCTTCATTTTCATTGTTATTACCTCTGATAGCGTGAGCACTGCGGTGGCCAGGCAATAGCGCGCAGTACCCTAAGGATAGAGGGGCTTACGCCCCTCTTTTTAGGTCATTACGTCAGGTCTAACGAATTACCACCAGATTTCCATCTGGGCACCGAAGGTCCACTCGTCGGAGTCACCACGGCTGAAGGTTTTCGCGGAGGTGTCGCTGTACGCGATGCCAGAGTCATAACCAGCACCGGAGTCACTGTTTGCGTAGCCCCATTTCTCATCCCACTTCGCATAGGTTGCGAAGACACGGATAGCCGGACGGGACCAGATGCTGTCGCCTGCCTGCCATTGCTGTGCCAGGGTGATTTTGTACTGGCTGTTGGTGTCGTCAGTTTTCTGAGACTTAACGTTGTCGTAGCCAACTTCCAGCAGGGTACTCATGATTGGCGTCCATTTGTACATAGGACGCACACCGACGGTCCACCACTTGGTACCGTTGTTGTTATCCAGGTTGATGTCCTGGTACATACCCACATACATCAGATCCCAGGAGTCGCCCAGAGAGATCGCACCGTGGTCCAGCACGCGCCACATGTCGCCGTTGTTGTTGATGCTACCACCTTCCGGACGGCCTTTACCGTTGGAGGTCATAGAGTCAGTTGCGTACTGCAGAACGAACTTGTTGAAGCCCTTCAGCATGCTCTGGGTGTGTTCAGCAGTGAACATCCAGCCATCTTTAGACGCGCCAGGCTGCAGGTAGTAGTCATCAGGAATGTTGGTGTGACCATAGTCAACACCAAACTCCAGCGTACCGCCGTCGTTGATCTGCATCTGTGCTAAACGGACGTCGAAGACATCGTTCGGTACCAGGTTGTCATAAATACGATTACCCAGTGCATCACGGTCAGCGAAGGTTGCAGAACCACCCGATTCGGAAGAACGGGTTGCTGCCAGAGAGAGTTTACCGAAGCCCAGATCGATGTTTTCGATACCCGCACCAGGACCAGAAATATCCCAGTAGTAGAAGTCGATCATGTGAACGTCATGACGTTGATAGAAACGCTTACCGGCCCAAATGGTGGAGCCTGGCAGTGCTTCGATGAGGTTTTTACCCTGCACGTTAGCTTCACGGAAGGCTGGGCTGGTGGATTCCCAGTCGTTCTGCTGAGAAACGGAATACGCGACGTTGGTGTCGAAATAGAAGCTCTTATCACCTTCTTTCCACACTTCCTGGCCCAGTTTCAATTCCGCATAGGTTTCACATTCGTTACCAAGACGGTATTTACTTTGAGCACCGGTTGCCTGGAAACATTGTTGTTCACCGCCACTCCCGGTCCAGCCGATGCCAGAACGAGCATAACCTTTAAAGTCTACGGCACCCGCCTGGGCAGACAGGATGCCTGCCGCAATGGCGATTGCCAGAGGGACTTGTTTGCGCAGAGTAATCATCATTCTATCTCCTGAGATCATTGCTTTTCTTTGAACACTTCACCTGTCGGTTTCGTGTCTTCTTTTGGGATTGCTTAAACGCCTGGCTCTTTATGCAGCCGACGACATGCGGTGCCATCCTCACGGAACAGATGGCAACGCTCTGGCGGCAAACCGATAGCGAATGTGGCACCCTCTTCTACCAACACCACGTCATTCTGGCGGTACACCAGGTTCTGACGAATGGCGGGGATCTGGATATGAATCTGTGTTTCGTGACCAAGTTGTTCTACAACCTGAACTTCACCTTCCAGGGTCACATCAGCGATGTGGCTCGGCAGTAAATGTTCAGGGCGAATACCCAGGGACATGTTTGCCCCTACCTGTACGTTGGCGCTGTCGACCGGCAGCCAGATTTGCTGGCGGTTTGGCAGTTCCACCTGTACCTGTTCAATGGCTGTCGCGGTCACTTTGACGGGCAGGAAGTTCATCTTTGGCGAGCCAATGAAGCCCGCAACAAAGCGGTCTGCCGGGTAGTGATACAACTCCAGCGGTTTACCCACCTGCGCCACACGACCGGCGTCCAGCACCACAATTTTGTCGGCCAGCGTCATCGCTTCGACCTGATCGTGGGTGACGTAAATCATCGTGCGGCCAAGACGTTTGTGCAGACGGGAGATTTCGATACGCATCTGAACGCGCAGCGCGGCATCCAGGTTAGAAAGAGGTTCATCGAGCAGGAACACGCGCGGTTCTGCCACCAGCGTACGGCCAATTGCCACGCGCTGACGCTGACCACCGGAGAGCGCTTTCGGTTTACGCTCCAGCAGATGAGCCAGCTGTAACACTTCCGCCACCTGAGTGACGCGCTGGTTAATCACCTCTTTCTTCGCCCCCGCCAGCTTCAGACCGAAAGACATGTTCTCGGCCACGGAAAGATGGGGATAAAGTGCATAAGACTGGAACACCATACCTACGCCACGTTCCGCGGGCGGGATGTCGTTCATTCGGGTATCACCGATCAGCAAATCGCCGCTGGTGATGGTTTCAAGACCGGCAATCATACGCAGCAGAGTAGATTTACCGCAGCCAGATGGGCCGACAAACACCACGAATTCACCTTCGTGGATGTCCAGATTGATGTCTTTTGACACCACTACATCGCCCCAGGCTTTCGTTACATTACGCAGCTGTACGCTCGCCATGCCCTTCTCCCTTCGTTACAACCTGTCGCCGACAGAAACATTCAAGATAAGTTCACTATGGGGTATCCATTACTTTCGCAAATCCTCCACCCCCCGGCTTTTTTATGGGGGAGGAGGCGGGAGGATGAGAGAGCAGGCTCTGCGACCGCCGCAGGAGGGCTGAGGCAAAATTCGTGAAGCCGCCTGCAAAAATCAGCGTGTTTTTATGTGCGCCAGCACTCATAACCTAGGTTTATGCAACAGAGATCACACAAAGAAGGGGTGGGGCGTAGGACTTGGGAGGATGGAAAGAGGATGTCAAATAAGGAGACTGAGTCACGTTGAACCACCTCATGTATCCACGAGCACATCACCAAAAAAGGATGGCAGATATGAAGATCAAGACTGGCGCACGCGTTTTCGCATTGTCCGCCCTGGCAGCAATGATGATTTCCGCACCGGCTCTCGCCAAAATTGAAGAAGGTAAGCTGGTTATCTGGATTAACGGCGACAAAGGCTATAACGGCCTTGCCGAAGTGGGTAAAAAATTCGAAAAAGACACGGGTATTAAAGTAACCATTGAACACCCGGACAAACTGGAAGAGAAATTCCCACAGGTTGCTGCAACGGGTGACGGTCCGGACATCATCTTCTGGGCACATGACCGCTTCGGTGGTTACGCGCAATCAGGTCTGCTGGCTGAAGTGACGCCAGACAAAGCGTTCCAGGACAAACTGTTCCCGTTCACGTGGGACGCCGTTCGCTATAACGGCAAGCTGATCGCGTACCCAATTGCGGTTGAAGCGCTGTCTCTGATTTACAACAAAGACCTGGTGCCTAACCCACCGAAGACCTGGGAAGAGATCCCGAAACTGGATAAAGAGCTGAAGGCGAAAGGTAAGAGCGCCCTGATGTTCAACCTGCAAGAACCGTACTTCACCTGGCCGCTGATTGCTGCTGACGGTGGTTATGCATTCAAGTATGCAAACGGCAAGTATGACGTTAAAGATGTGGGCGTGGACAACGCTGGCGCGAAAGCGGGTCTGACCTTCCTGGTTGACCTCATCAAGAACAAACACATGAACGCGGATACCGATTACTCCATCGCGGAAGCAGCATTCAACAAAGGCGAAACGGCGATGACCATCAACGGTCCGTGGGCCTGGACCAACATCGACAAGAGCAAAATCAACTACGGCGTAACGCTGCTGCCAACCTTCAAAGGCAAGCCGTCTAAACCGTTCGTTGGCGTGCTGAGTGCGGGTATCAACGCCGCCAGCCCGAATAAAGAGCTGGCGAAAGAGTTCCTGGAAAACTACCTGCTGACCGATCAGGGTCTGGATGAAGTGAACAAGGACAAACCGCTGGGTGCTGTTGCGCTGAAATCCTTCCAGGATCATCTGGCGAAAGATCCACGCATCGCCGCAACCATGGATAACGCCCAGAAAGGCGAAATCATGCCGAACATCCCGCAAATGGCTGCGTTCTGGTATGCCACCCGTACTGCAGTTATCAATGCCGCAAGCGGTCGTCAGACTGTTGATGCTGCACTGAAAGATGCACAGGGTCGTATCACTAAGTAATGCCGTAGTTCCCTCTCCCTTTGGGAGAGGGTTCGGGTGAGGGTTGTCGCTATCCGCACGCCCTCACCCCGGCCCTCTCACCCAGGAGAGGGAGAAGAGATCAAACGTGGTAGAGGAAAAACCTCATGGATGTCATTAAAAAGAAACACTGGTGGCAAAGCAACGCGCTGAAGTGGTCGGCGATAGGTTTGCTGTGTCTGCTGGTGGGTTACCTTGTTGTTTTAATGTACGTACAAGGGGAGTATTTGTTCGCCATTGTGACGCTGATTTTAAGCTCCGCTGGCCTGTATATTTTTGCCAATCGCAAAGCCTATGCCTGGCGTTATGTTTACCCTGGCGTGGCCGGGATGGGGCTGTTTGTCCTGTTCCCACTGATCTGTACCATCGCCATTGCCTTTACCAACTACAGCAGCACTAACCAGCTTGCTCAGGAGCGCGCGCAACAGGTGCTTCTGGACCGCTCTTACCAGGCGGGTAAGACCTTCAACTTCGGCCTGTATCCTGCGGGTAATGAGTGGAAGTTAGCGCTCACTGACGAAGAGAATGGCAAAAACTATGTTTCCGATACGTTCAAATTTGGCGGCGAGCAGAAGCTGGCCTTAAAAGAGGCGGCAGCCCTGCCAGAAGGTGAACGTGCCAACCTGCGTATTATTACCCAAAACCGTCAGGCGCTGACTCAGATCGCCGCCCTACTGCCAGACGAAAGCAAAGTGACCATGAGTTCGCTGCGCCAGTTCTCCGGCACACAACCGCTCTACACTCTGGCGGATAACGGTACGCTGACCAACAACCAGAGCGGTGTGAAGTACCGCCCGAACAACGACATTGGTTTCTATCAGTCCATTACTGCCGATGGCAAATGGGGTGATGACAAACTCAGCCCAGGCTATACCGTGACCATCGGCTGGGACAACTTTGCCCGCGTCTTTACCGACGAAGGCATCCAGAAACCGTTCTTCGCTATCTTTATCTGGACGGTAGTCTTCTCCGTACTGACCGTTCTCCTGACCGTCGCCGTGGGCATGGTACTGGCGTGTCTCGTACAGTGGGAGTCCCTTAAAGGCAAAGCGATTTACCGCGTGCTGCTGATTCTGCCGTATGCCGTACCGTCATTTATCTCGATTCTGATTTTCAAAGGGCTGTTTAACCAGAGTTTCGGTGAAATCAACATGATGCTGAGCGCACTGTTTGGTATCAAACCGGCCTGGTTCAGCGACCCAACCACTGCCCGTTCGATGATTATCATCGTGAACACCTGGCTGGGTTATCCGTACATGATGATCCTGTGCATGGGTCTGCTGAAAGCGATTCCGGACGACCTGTATGAAGCCTCGGCAATGGACGGTGCAGGCCCGTTCCAGAACTTCTTTAAGATAACACTGCCGCTGCTCATTAAGCCGCTGACGCCACTGATGATTGCGAGCTTTGCCTTTAACTTTAACAACTTCGTGCTGATTCAGCTGTTGACCAACGGTGGCCCTGACCGTCTGGGTACCACCACGCCGGCAGGCTATACCGACCTGCTTGTGAGTTACACCTACCGTATCGCCTTTGAAGGCGGTGGCGGTCAGGACTTCGGTCTGGCGGCAGCGATTGCCACGCTGATCTTCCTGCTGGTAGGCGCGCTGGCGATTGTGAACCTGAAAGCAACACGCATGAAATTCGACTAAGGAGGGCACTGAATATGTCTATGGTTCAACCTAAATCTCAGAAACTGCGCCTCCTCGCGACGCACTTAGGCCTGCTGATTTTTATTGCGGCGATTATGTTCCCGCTGCTGATGGTTATCGCCATCTCCCTGCGCTCAGGTAACTTCGCCACCGGGAGCTTGATCCCGGACGAGATCTCCTGGGAGCACTGGAAGCTCGCGCTGGGCTTCAGCGTAGAGCACGCCGATGGCCGCGTGACACCACCACCGTTCCCGGTGCTGTTATGGCTGTGGAACTCGGTGAAAATCGCCGGGATCACCGCGATAGGTATCGTAACGCTCTCCACCACCTGTGCTTACGCCTTCGCCCGTATGCGCTTCCCGGGTAAAGCGACACTGCTGAAAGGGATGCTGATTTTCCAGATGTTCCCGGCAGTGCTGTCCCTGGTGGCGTTGTATGCCTTGTTTGACCGTCTGGGCCAGTACATACCGTTTATCGGCCTGAACACTCACGGTGGCGTGATCTTCGCCTATCTTGGCGGTATTGCACTGCATGTGTGGACCATCAAAGGGTATTTCGAAACCATCGATGGCTCGCTGGAAGAAGCGGCGGCGCTGGATGGCGCAACCCCGTGGCAGGCGTTCCGCCTGGTTCTGCTGCCGCTGTCGGTGCCTATCCTGGCGGTGGTGTTTATTCTGTCGTTTATCGCCGCCATCACCGAAGTACCGGTCGCATCTCTGTTACTGCGTGATGTGAACAGCTACACGCTGGCCGTTGGTATGCAGCAATACCTCAACCCACAAAACTACCTGTGGGGTGACTTTGCCGCAGCGGCTGTGCTCTCCGCCATCCCGATTACCGTGGTGTTCTTGCTGGCTCAGCGCTGGCTGGTCAACGGCCTGACGGCGGGCGGTGTGAAAGGTTAAGTTTCATCTGTTATGCCACTGCAACCCTCAACTTTAGACGTATTGTATTGACCCAATACTCAAAATATTTTGCGGTGCTGGAAGGCGGCAAGTGAGTGAATCCCCAGGAGCTTACTAAAGTAAGTGACTGGGGTGAGCGAGCGTAGCCAACGCATCAGCAGCGTAAAATATGAAGAGTAAACTTGTGACTGTTGTTAGGCGGCCTCCGGGCCGCCATTTTTTTATTCGCGCTTCAGTCGCTTAGAGTTGCACAACCACAGAGTCACCACGAGGAGCAGGATCGCGGCTGAGTAGATCAACACGTCGAGCGGTGATTTATGATCGACGATGATCAGCCGCACAATGGCGGTGATCCCAATGTAGACGAAATAGCGTAGTGGGAAATGAAAGCCGGACTGAAAGTACTTCACAATCAGGGCGATAAATTCGAAGTAGAGAAAGTAGACCACCAGTCCTTCCACCAGCTCATATTTGCTGGTTTGCTCGGGGGCGAACAGCACATCCGCCAGATGCACCGTCTCTTTACCGAGAAAAACAACCAGTATCAGGCCAAGGCTCAGCAGACCGAGGTTCAGCACGGTCTGGAGGATTGTTGAGATAAACTCAACACGCGGGCGAGTCAGGGATGTCATACAGCACCTCATTCTCCAGGGCGAGAGTCCTGTATAACGCAAAAATGTGACGCGGATCTATATTTTTTGTTTATGTTTGATGCAATGCAAAGGATTGATCCCCTCTCTCCTTTGGAGAGAGGGTCAGAGTGAGGGGCATCAGCGGAAGTTGATGTTCTTATCGCTGGTCATATCATACAGCTGGAACTTACGCCCAAGCTGCTGGCCCCCGTCACGCGTTAATGGCACCCAGCCAACCGCCGCGCGGCTGCGGGTTGGGCTCGATGAGAACAGATCCAGCGGAATCGACACGTAAACCCCTTTGGTGAAGTCCCCTTCCCCATACTCGTCCGGTGAGACGTTGGTGATCGTGGCGTAACCGCCAACGACCACACCGCTGTCGAAGTGTTTAGAGATATCCAGCGTGCCGCCCTTGTCGCCTGCCAGATACTGGCCGACGCTGGCTTTTACCAGCACGTCCGGGGCAAACGACGGCGTCCAGTAGGCCGTCAGGTGGCCAGTTTTAACGCTGTAGTCGGTGAACTTCATCATGTCCTGCGCGCTATGCCAGTCACGCTGTTTCACGTAGTTAGCATCAATACCGAACGCCCAGTTACTGTCGACAGGACGGTAAAGTACCTCAGCTCCCGCGCCACCGTACATGGTTTCCAGATAACCGCCGTACACCTGGCCGTAGAAACCGTTACCAAAATACTGGAAGTAGTTGGCCTGCAGGTTGTTCACGTAGACATCGTTCTGCACATATTCACGCACGTGGGTACGAACACGCGGTAGCGCCGAGTCATTCGGCGGGTTGGTGTAGTTAAATTTATCGTAGTTGTTGGCAATGTTTCCAAACAGGCTGCCGGTGGTCAGCAGGTGGTCGGTGACCCACAGATCCGCCGTCGCCATTACGCCCAGCTGATACATGTAGAAGTTTTCTGGCCCGCCAACGGACTGGCTCAGCACCGGATCGATATGGAAATCAAAGCGCGATTTATCGATATACCAGCCCTGTTCGGTGGTATCTGGTACGACAGGCTCAACGCGTTTTTGTACCAGCCCGGTTTCATGCCCAAGCGGTTCACCTTCCAGATGGCGCTTAAGGCTGGCGACATCCGTTTCTGTTGTGACTTGCGGCAGGTTGAGACGGTTTTCCGTCACGCGGATCGTGCGGATCCCGTCGGGCAGATCGTTCATGATTATCCGGTTGGCGCGTTCGATCCCTTCCCGCGAGTCGCGGTATTTCACCTGCTCGCCGGTGACGTACAGCGTATCGCCTTTCACCTGAATTTTCGGATTGGCCAGACCGGCATTGTATTTCAGTAACGTCAGCTGGTTCGCCACCACGGAGTGCTGAATGATGGCATCCTGCGGTTCCGGCTGATAAGCAGGCCGCGCGTTGTCGTTATAGTGCGGCCGCATATCGTTAAAGTTGGTACGTAACGTCACACCAAACATCACGGTGTTGCCGCGCTCGTAGCTGAGGTTAACGTCGGCCCAGTCAGTGACACGGTAAATGGCCCCGACGTTAAACTTGCTCTTCTGCTCAATCTTCCCGGCGAAATCTTCGCTGTAGTTATTGCCTTCATACTCAAGCTTCAGGCGTAGTGGCTGCCAGGGTGTCTGGTATTCTACACCGCCAAACAGTGAGGCCGGGCCGTGGAACATCTGGTCGCCGTTGATGGAACCCGCTTTCTGGTAGCTGTTATCCCGATAGCAGTACTTTTCGCTATAGGAGCAGAACGGGTTTTTCACGTTACCGCTGGTTCCCAGATAGCCCCAGCCGAGACCAAGTGAGAAATCAAACGGCCCCCAGGCTTTACTGGCCACAACATATTCCGCATCAAACAGACCCGTACCGCCGATATCGCGTGCGCCAACGGAAACCTGCGGCATCCAGTAGCTCTCTTCCCACAGGCGCAGTTTTACGTCGAAAGCTTTATCTTTGTAGGTTTGATCGCCGGAGAAAGCCTCGACGCTACTGTACTTTTTGGTGCGCACATCGGTATAGCGCAGCGTGGTTTCAAGCCACGGGAATAGCTGCACCGACGCAGAGTAGTAGCGGTACTGATCGTTATCACGATAGTTAAGACTCAACTCCCCGTCACGCGCCATGCGCGCGGTGGGCGTTTGCAGTAAACCGACGCCACCGAAGTCTGACTGAGACGGGCCAATGGGTGCCGGATACGTTTCTGCATGGCAGGCGGCACTGACGCACAGTGCCAGCATGCTGTAGAGATATGTTTTTTTCATTAATCCGGTATCCGCTGTATCAGGGAGCGAAGGATATCGGCGTTAATCCCGTCATACGCCTTCGTCCAGGAGTGGTCGGCAAAACCGACGAAAATCACGCTGCCGGGCATGGGTTCGATATGGCGTTTATTCCAGTAGGCCACCGGGGCTTTTTGTGTGCGCCCGTCGGGGTAAATCACCCATGCGTAGCTGTTATCTGCCCCACTCAGCAAGCTCTGCTCATCGAGATAGCTCGCGACATCGCGTCCCGGCGTAAAGGACAGTTTTCCCGGACGGCTGATAAGCCCCATCACGGTGACGGTGGAAGGCTCCACCGGAAGCCAGAGCGCATAGTCCCCTTCCAGCGTTGGGTTGCCGTTTTCCACCACGCGGACTTCATCCGGATCAAGATTGATTTTCAGACGCCCGGTAACCTTCAGCGCCTGAAGCTGCTGGCGCATGCTGTTAATGGCTGCCGCATCGTCGCCCCCTTCCTGCTCTGCCAGCCCCGTTAATCTGGCGAGCAGCGCGCTGTGCTTTTGTTCCGCCGCCACCGTCGCCTGTCGCTCGCTGATAACGGCTCCCGGCCACCAGCTGTTCGCCAGTTTTGGCTGGCCGACGAGATCGAGCAAATGCCCGGCGTTGGTCAGGATTTTGGGTTGTGCGCTGTCCGGCATGTAGACCTTCACCGTCCCGGCAGACCAGGCGAGCGGCGTGGCAAAGCTTGCGATCAGCACAGCGCGGATGAGTATTTTCATGATTTCGCAGCCTTGATCAGGGTCGTTTTGACCGGGAAGAAACCAGCCCCGAGATACTGCAATGACTGGCGGATCTGCCCTTCGTCATCCACCCAGAAGCGGTTATGCCAGGTGGCCTGGTCAGTGGTCACCTCTTCATCCAGCACGCGAACCTGCGTTTCGTCGCTACCCACGTTGATGCTGTCTGTACCGTCCCAGCGGAAGGTTGAGCGGGCAGTGGCGTAGCGTACCTGCTTGTGTTCTGTCCAGCCCATCGTGCGCGTCCAGCTTGCACCGTCGGTGATTTGATGCGGTTTGATGAGGGGGTCGGCGGCAAGGTTGTTCACCTCAAGCAGGTTGTCGCCACCGAGCAGCGTTTTCACAATACGGCTATGCTGCGTCACGATGGTGGCCTGATCCTGCGTCACCCATTTCTGCTGCCCGTTTTCATCGAAAGCGAGCACCACAAACAGTTGAGGACCATCGTTTAACTGCATGTACTGGCTGGCATACGGCATGTTCTGCAGCTCGTCATCCGTCAGATGCACGCCAGGCGTGCCGAAAATGCTGTCCCACAGTGAGTTCCCCAGCCCTTTGGTGGTGGCTGAGCATGCCTGCAAGAGCAGGCAAATCAGGATGATCCCTGGTCGCTTCACGACTCTTCTCCGTATGGTTCCTACAGGTCCCGCAGGTCCCTGAAAAATCAGAATAACCACACCGAAGTGTGGTTATGATTAAAACACCCGCTATTACCGGGTGCTGGTCGTCGTGGTGGTCGTGGTTCCGGTATTGGAGCCATCACCGCCACCGGTTGCCGCCAGCGCGACACCCACGGCTGAACTTACGGTGCTGGCGCTGGCTGCGGTAGAACTTCCCGCAGACGCAGACGTCGCAGCCGAACCTGCCGCTTCCCCAACCTGAACCGGAGCAGCATAAACAGATGTCACCGCAAGCGCAGATATGGCAAAAATGCCATACAGTACTTTCTTCATAACAATTTCCCTTCATTGAATGAATGGAGGTTTGCCCAAAAAGAATTTCAGGCGGATTCGAGTATACACAACTAATGCGGGTGGATTACCGTGCGGATAAATAGGGGTGGAGTTTTCGGATTATTGGATAAAATTGAAATAGAAGAATATTTAATTAAATATTAAATAATTGAAAATCAACAAGATAGAATTAAATCCTGATAAATGCATTCTCCGTATATTCCTAAAATAAACTGCGATGATTAATGGAGTAATGGTGTTTTTCGGATAAAACTCAGAGCAAGTTTTTGAGGTAAATAACAGACATCAGGAATTATCCGATAAAAAAATGCCGGCATTCCGCCGGCATTTTTCATAACATATTAATTACGCACGCCATGCTTTATAACGATTAATCAAACCATTTGTCGAGCTGTCGTGGCTGTTAATTGCTTTATCGTCACCCAGCTCTGGCAGAATGCGGTTTGCCAGCTGTTTACCCAGCTCAACGCCCCACTGGTCAAAGGTGAAGATGTTCAGGATAGCACCCTGAGTGAAGATCTTGTGCTCGTACAGGGCAATCAGCGCCCCCAGGCTGAACGGGGTCATTTCGCGCAGCAGGATGGAGTTGGTTGGACGGTTACCTTCGAACACTTTGAACGGCACAACGTGATCCAGGGTAGCCGGATCTTTGCCCTGGTCACGGTATTCCTGCTCCACCACCTCGCGAGACTTACCGAACGCCAGCGCTTCGGTCTGGGCGAAGAAGTTAGACAGCAGCTTCGGATGGTGGTCGGACAGCGGGTTATGGGTGATAGCCGGGGCGATGAAATCGCACGGTACCATTTTGGTGCCCTGGTGAATCAGCTGGTAGAACGCATGCTGGCCGTTGGTGCCTGGCTCACCCCAGATGATTGGGCCAGTCTGGTAATCCACCGCGTTGCCGTTACGGTCAACGTATTTACCGTTGGATTCCATGTTGCCCTGCTGGAAGTAAGCGGCAAAGCGGTGCATGTACTGGTCGTACGGCAGGATAGCTTCAGTTTCAGCACCGAAGAAGTTGTTGTACCAGATACCGATCAGCGCCAGCAGCACTGGCAGGTTTTTCTCTGGTGCCGTGGTGGAGAAGTGTTTATCCATCGCGTGCGCGCCGGAGAGCAGCTCAACGAAGTTGTCGAAGCCAACGGACAGGATGATGGACAGACCGATTGCTGACCACAGAGAGTAGCGGCCACCAACCCAGTCCCAGAACTCGAACATGTTCGCCGTGTCGATACCGAACTCACCCACAGCTTTGCCGTTGGTAGACAGCGCCGCGAAGTGTTTTGCGACGTGCTTGTTGTCGCCCGCAGTTTTCAGGAACCAGTCGCGTGCGCTGTGGGCGTTGGTCATGGTTTCCTGAGTGGTGAAGGTTTTAGACGCGACCAGGAACAGGGTGGTTTCCGGGTTCACGTTCTTCAGCACTTCAGCGATGTGGGTACCATCGACGTTAGAGACAAAGTGCATGTTGAGGTGGTTTTTGTATGGGCGCAGCGCTTCGGTCACCATGAATGGGCCGAGGTCAGAACCGCCGATACCAATGTTCACCACGTCAGTGATCGCTTTGCCAGTGTAGCCTTTCCAGCTTCCGGAGATGATCGCTTCAGAGAACGCTTTCATCTTTTCCAGCACCGCGTTCACTTCCGGCATCACATCTTTGCCGTCAACGATGATTGGAGTATTGCTACGGTTACGCAGCGCCACGTGCAGCACAGCACGGTCTTCAGTGCGGTTGATCTTCTTACCGGAGAACATGGATTTGATGGCATCTGCCAGCTCTGTCTCTTTCGCCAGATCCTGCAGTTTCGCCAGCGTTTCTTCGGTAATGCGGTTTTTGGAGAAATCCACCAGCATCAGGTCGTCGAAGGTCGCGGAGAACTTATTGAAACGATCGGCATCTTTCGCGAACAAATCCGCGATGGTGACGTCTTTCATTTCATCAAAATGTTTCTGTAGTGCCTGCCAGGCAGCGGTCTGCGTTGGGTTGATGTTTTTCATTAGCAATACTCTTCTGATTTGAGAATTGTGACTGCGGTCGATTGTAGCGCCTGCAAATAAAAATTGTGATGGTTTTTATGCCATTGCCCTGGCCTGCATCAAACACAGGTGAAAAGACCCAAAAAGTATAGCTGCTGGAATGGCCTCCAGGAGCGGCGAAATGTCGCCCAAAATGGGCTAAAATGGAGCATAAAATATGGCTCTGTTATAAGTCCTGTTACTGAGGGGTACCCCCCCATAAAAAATCCGCATAATCCCAGCATTGACAGGACCTCCCCCACATTTTATTTATAGGGCCGTATTTCGCGCCTGCACCTGTTTTCGTATCATTCTTGTGCCAAGGTCGCTTTATTCATTCCCTGACACGAGGTTGTTATGACGAGTTTTGTGGTCGCCAAGTTTGGCGGCACCAGTGTGGCTGATTACGATGCCATGAACCGCAGCGCCGATGTGGTGCTGGCCGATCCGAATACCCGCCTGGTGGTGCTTTCTGCCTCCGCTGGCGTGACGAACCTGTTGGTTTCTCTGTCTGAAGGACTGGAAGCGACCGAACGTTTCGTGAAGCTGGATGCACTGCGCAAAATTCAGTTCAACATCCTTGAACGTTTGCAAAACCCGAACGTGATCCGCGAGGAAGTGGAACGCCTGCTGGAAAATATCACCACTCTGGCAGAAGCGGCGTCCCTGGCAACGTCCACTGCCCTGACTGACGAGCTGGTCAGCCACGGTGAACTGATGTCTACCCTGCTGTTCGTTGAGATCCTGCGCGCACGTAACGTTCAGGCGCAGTGGTTTGACGTGCGTAAAATTATGCGCACCAGCGATCGCTTTGGCCGCGCCGAGCCGGACGTTGAGGTTCTGGCCGAACTGACCCATCAGCAACTGGTTCCGCGCCTGGCAGAAGGCATGGTGATCACTCAGGGCTTTATTGGCAGCGAAGCCAAAGGCCGTACCACCACGCTTGGCCGTGGTGGCAGTGACTACACCGCGGCTCTGCTGGGTGAAGCTCTGCATGCCACCCGTGTGGATATCTGGACTGACGTTCCGGGCATTTACACCACCGACCCGCGCGTGGTTTCTGCGGCAAAACGTATTGATGTGATCGCATTTGAAGAAGCTGCGGAAATGGCCACCTTCGGTGCGAAAGTGCTGCACCCGGCGACGTTGCTGCCTGCCGTACGCAGCGATATCCCGGTCTTCGTCGGTTCCAGTAAAGACCCGAAGGCGGGCGGTACGCTGGTGTGTAAGAAAACCGAAAACCCACCGCTGTTCCGCGCGATCGCCCTGCGTCGCCGTCAGACGCTGGTGACGCTGCACAGCCTGAATATGCTGCACTCCCGCGGCTTCCTGGCTGAAGTATTTGGTATTCTGGCGCGCCACAATATCTCCGTGGATCTGATCACCACCTCTGAAGTCAGCATCGCGCTGACGCTGGATACGACCGGCTCTACTTCTACTGGCGACACCCTGCTGACGCAGTCGCTGCTGATTGAGCTGTCTGAGCTGTGCCGCGTTGAAGTGGAAGAGAACCTGGCGCTGGTTGCCATCATCGGTAATAAGCTGTCCCGCGCCTGCGGCGTAGGCAAAGAGGTCTTCGGCGTACTCGATCCGTTCAACATCCGCATGATTTGCTATGGCGCGTCCAGCTACAACCTCTGCTTCCTGGTCCCTGCCGATCAGGCGGAGCAGGTTGTGCAGAAACTTCATCAGAATTTGTTTGAATAAAATTCGTTAGCACGTTAAACAATATCGATAAGCCGGGCACAGACCCGGCTTTTTTACAACTAAACAACACAACACAATTGCAAGGAAGACCTATGTTATCTGCCATCACGCGGCTGTTCCCGTTATGGGCGCTGCTGCTCTCCGTACTCGCGTATTACACGCCCACCAGCTTCACGGGCATCGGCCCGTGGATCACCACGCTGCTGATGCTGATTATGTTCGGTATGGGTGTACACCTGAAAATCAATGACTTTAAACGCGTGTTGTCGCGCCCGGCACCGGTTGCTGCGGGGATTTTCCTGCATTATCTGGTGATGCCGCTCGCAGCGTGGTTACTGGCGATGGCCTTTAAGATGCCGCCAGATTTATCCGCCGGGATGGTGCTGGTGGGCAGCGTAGCCAGCGGCACGGCGTCCAACGTCATGATCTATCTGGCGAAGGGCGATGTCGCACTCTCCGTGACCATCTCTTCCGTTTCTACTCTGGTTGGCGTGATTGCCACACCGCTGTTAACACGCCTGTATGTAGATGCCCATATTCAGGTAGACGTGATGGGGATGCTGCTGAGTATTCTGCAAATTGTGGTGATCCCCATTGTACTGGGCCTGGTTATCCACCATCTGTTCCCACGCGTGGTAAAAGCCGTTGAACCGTATCTGCCTGCGTTTTCGATGGTCTGTATTCTGGCCATCATCAGCGCTGTGGTGGCGGGATCCGCATCGCACATTGCCTCCGTGGGCTTTGTGGTGATTATCGCAGTAGTGCTGCATAACACCCTTGGTCTGCTGGGTGGCTACTGGGGCGGGAAACTCTTTGGCTTTGACGAATCCACCTGTCGCACGCTGGCGATCGAAGTGGGAATGCAGAACTCCGGTCTGGCAGCGGCACTCGGTAAAATTTACTTCTCACCGCTGGCGGCCCTGCCGGGTGCGCTGTTCTCCGTCTGGCATAACCTGTCCGGCTCGCTGCTGGCGGGTTACTGGTCCGGTAAACCCATTGATGGGCAACCGAAAAAAGATGCGGTGAAACAGGTTTAATTTGCTGCGTTTGCTTTACACTGAAGCCTCCCCATCAGGAGGTTTCAGCAATGGCTACACCACGACTGACCCAGAAAGACATGACGGAAGCCGAGCAGCGCGAACTTAAAACGCTTCTCGACCGCGCCCGCATCGCACATGGCCGCACGCTGACGAACGCCGAAACCAATCAGGTTAAAAAAGAGTACATCGACAAACTGATGGCTCAGCGCGATGCCGAGGCGAAGAAAGCCCGCAAACTGAAAAAGCAGCAGGCTTATAAACCGGATACCGAGACGACCTTTTCCTGGTCGGCCAATACCTCAACCCGTGGAAGGCGCTAATCAGCGCCCTTTCTTTTTACGGCCCGGCTGGGCGAAGCGCTTCCCGTTAGCCGGTTTGCCCCGCCCCTTTTCTTCCGCTTGTGGCGCTTTTACCACAGGACGCTTAATTGCCTGCGTTTTTGGCTTCGCTTTGGTTTTTGGCTTCGCCTCGGACGAGGAGTTTTCGATAAGCTTAAACAGCTCAATCAGCTCGTCACCGGTTAAATCGCGCCACTCGCCCAGCGGGATACCGGACAGGCTGACATTCATGATGCGCGTACGCTCCAGCTTCGTCACTTCATAACCAAAGTGCTCGCACATACGGCGGATCTGACGGTTTAAGCCCTGTACCAGAGTAATACGGAACGCAAACGGCGCTTCCTTCTTCACCTTGCACTTTTTCGTGACGGTTCCGAGGATTGGCACGCCTGCGCCCATACCGCGAATAAATTCATCCGTGACCGGCTTATTGACCGTAACGATGTACTCTTTCTCGTGGTCGTTACCGGCGCGCAGAATTTTGTTTACCAGGTCGCCGTGGTTAGTCAGGAAAATAAGACCCTGGGAGTCTTTATCCAGACGACCAATCGGGAAAATACGGCTGCTGTGGTTAACGAAATCAACGATGTTGTCCCGCTCGCCATCTTCGGTGGTACTGACAACCCCAACCGGTTTGTTCAACGCGATAAACACCAGATCTTCTGCATCACGCGGTTCGATGACCTGACCATTCACTTTGACCACATCACCGGGCACCACCTGGTCGCCAATAGTGGCGCGTTTGCCGTTGAGGAACACGTTACCCTGTTCAATGTAACGGTCAGCCTCGCGACGTGAGCAGATCCCGCTCTCGCTAATGTATTTGTTTAATCGGGTTGATTGAGTTGGCAGCATAGTTTCTCCTGTAAAGGCGAAATATACCTTACCTTGCGGCTGACCAAAATGCCTTAGTAGCCATTGATAAGAAAATCGAGCGCATCCCGTAGAGAAGCCCTTTTATCGGTAAGATCTGCAACGCTCTCACCAATTTCTTTTGCTGGGATTCCAGACATCATATGCATCATTACGACACAGGATTTTCCCGCGATTTCAACGACAGGGCAAACTTTCGCAGGTAGATTGCTGCCAGCCAGGTTGTCCAGCTCGATCGCGGGGGCAACCAAAACATGTTTCATCACATTCGCAACGGGGTGCTGCATATTGATTAACCAGGGATAGACTTTCTTCCCGTTACCCGTGTTCTCATAAGCAAAATATTGCTCCATCAGAACGACCTCTGAAAATCGCTGAAAGAACCGTTTTCATCGACCCACCGGTTAACGGCATCGATAGCGTCCTGATTCTCTTCAAGCCAAACCGTACGTTGATTTTCGCGAAACTTCTCCTGCAATGCCTCTGTTAGCACAGCTGAAAGATTGAGTTTAAGCTTTCGGGCCTCTTCCAGTATTTCTGGTGCTAAAGAGACATTGACCGATTTTTTAATTCCTTTGACTGTGCGCATGATAACCCCCATTGGAGTGCGCATGAATTGGCGAAGTGTAGCGTAGTATATGAGCATTTCCTATTCCCTTAAAAATATGAGGGCTAAGGGTAGATTGCTCATTAAAGAGTGTCACGCCTCGCAAAACGGTTTTGCGAGGCGCTTTCAGAGATTAATACTCATCCCGTTCGTCATCTTCGTCCGGCTGTTCCATCACGCTGTATGCTACCGCGCAGAACAACGAGTTCAGACGTTTCATGTCCCCCAGCAGCCCCAGGTGCAGGGAGCTGGTTTCGATACTTTGCACGTTTTGCTGATGCAGACGCTCAACGTGAGCATGCGAGTAGCGACGGTTGAGAATGCGGAAACGGTGTTTATTACGGCGCAGGCGTCGCGCGCTCGGCACATCACTGGAGAAGAAGACCGACATCGCCAGCTTCAGGTTGCTCACCAGCTGTTCGTGCAGCGCTTCAAGCTCTTTTAAACCTTCACCCGAGAAGGCCTGCCGCGTGGCCAGCGATTTGTCGGCGATTTCACTGCCCATGCGTTCAACGATATCCGAAGCCTGTTCCAGGTTGAGCGACATTTCAATGATTTCTGCCCAACGACGGGACTCCTCTTCCGCCAGTTCATCCTGCGGAATACGTGCCAGATAAAGCTTGATGGCGGTGTAAAGCACGTTAATGTCGTCCGCTATCCTGCGCAGTTCTTTCTCTTCGCGCGGCTCACCGTGCATCACCTTTTGCAGCCCTTCAAGCATGGTTTCCATCGCATCGCCTATGCGCAGCGTTTCACGAGCGGCATTGGCAATGGCCAGCGCGGGAGTATCCAGTACCGTGGTGTCCAGATGCTTCGGTTTCAGACGTGCATTCAGTTCAGGCTCATCGCGGATAAGACGCTCGCAAAAACGGGCCATTGGCGCAACAAAAGGCACCATCGCCAGGCAACGCGTCAGGTTGTAGAAGACGTGGAAGTAAATAACCAGTTCCGCCTTCGGCAGCGGGAGGTTGTCCATCAGGTTCGCCAGCGGGTGAACAAAAGGCAAAATGATCAGGCTACCCACCAGCTTAAACAGCAGGCTACCAAGCGCCACGCGGCGAGCGGCGGCATTCGCGGTGCTGTTGTTCAGCATCGCCAGCAGTCCCGAGCCGAGGTTGGCACCGATAACCAGACACAGCGCCACCGGGAAGGAGATCGCCCCTGCGGTGGTGAGCGTTGCAGTCAGCAAGACGGCCGCCAGGCTGGAGTAGCTGACGATGGCAAACACCGCGCCAATCAACGCATCCAGCATGATGTCACCCGTCAGCGAGGCGAAGATAACCTGCACGCCGTTGGCCTGAGTGATGGGGGTGACCGCCTGCACAATCAGTTCCAGCGCCAGCAGGATCAGCCCCAGGCCAATTGCCACGCGGCCAAGCTGTCCGGCGCGGGTCTGCTTACGCCCCAGGAAGAAGATAACGCCGATAAAAATCAGCAGCGGCGACAGCCAGGAGAGATCGAAAGTCAGGATACGCGCCATCAGCGCGGTTCCCACGTCAGCACCGAGCACGATAACCAGCGCCGGAGCCAGCGCCACCAGATCCTGTGCCACAAACGAGGTAACGAGCATAGTGGTGGCATTACTGCTCTGAACCAGCGCCGTCACACCGATGCCCGCACAGAAGGCAAGTGGCTTCTTCTCAACGCTGCTGCTGAGAACGGTACGTAAGCGTGCGCCAAATACGCGCATGACACCGGTACGGACAATATGCGTGCCCCATACCAGCAATGCCACAGCAGAGAGCAGGTGTAACAGAGTCAGCACGGAAGGGGGTTCTCCTTATCGTTATAGGTTTCCTTAGGTTCAGTATAAGGGTTTAAGCGTAAGAAAGAGACAGGGCACCCGATGTGTGCCCTGTTTGTTGTAAGGAAAAGTGACGTCAGTCGGCGTCGTAGCCCAGGTTAGGCGCTAACCAACGCTCGACTTCGGACACGCTCATGCCTTTGCGCAGGGCGTAGTCCTCGATCTGGTCACGCTGCAGCTGTGCCACGGCGAAGTATTTGCTGTCCGGATGGCTGAAGTACCAGCCGGATACAGACGCGCCCGGCCACATGGCAAAGGACTCGGTCAGTTTCATGCCGGTGTGCGCTTCCACATCCAGCAGCTTCCAGATAGTGCCCTTTTCGGTGTGTTCCGGGCAGGCCGGGTAACCCGGTGCCGGACGAATGCCCTGGTAGTTTTCGCGGATCAACTCCTCGTTGCTGAGGTTCTCATTCGCCGCATAACCCCAGTACACCTTGCGCACACGCTCGTGCAGGTACTCCGCAAAGGCTTCTGCCAGACGGTCAGCAATCGCTTTGACCATGATTTTGTTGTAGTCATCGTGTTGCGCTTCGAACGCATCCGCCAGCGCATCTTCTTCCAGACCACCGGTCACGGCAAATGCGCCGATGTAATCGGCTTTCCCGGAAAGTTTCGGTGCAACGAAATCGGCCAGGCAGTAGTTAGCAAAGCCCACTTTCTCGGTTTGCTGGCGCAGGTGACGGCTCACCGTCAGCACGTGCGTGCGGGTTTCATCGCGATAAATTTCGATGTCGTCCCCCACACGGTTTGCCGGGAACAGGCCCACCACACCGCGCGGGTTGAGGGTTTTCTCTGCACTCAGCTTATCCAGCATCTCGTTAGCGTCGTTGAACAGGCGCTGTGCCTCTTCCCCCACCACGTCATCTTCGAGGATGCGCGGATATTTACCTGCCAGCGACCAGGTCATAAAGAACGGTGTCCAGTCGATGTAGTTACGCAGCGTTTCGATGCTGGCGGTAACCTCCTGCACGCCCAGGCGATGCGCCACCGGTGGCGTATAGCTCGGCCAGTCAAACGCCAGATCGTTATCGCGCGCGGCCTGTAACGTAACCGGCGGCGTGCGGGGTTTTTTACGCGCGTGCTGAATACGAACGGTTTCGTACTCTTTGCGGGTGCGTGCCACAAAGTCATCGTGCTGTGTGGCGGAAAGCAGCGCAGAGACAACACCCACGGTACGCGAGGCATTCTGCACATAGACCGTCGGGCCACTGTAGTTCTGCTCGATTTTCACCGCCGTGTGCGCTTTTGAGGTGGTCGCCCCGCCAATCAACAACGGAATGGTAAAGCCCTGGCGTTCCATCTCTTTTGCCACGTTGACCATCTCGTCCAGCGACGGTGTAATCAGCCCGGAAAGGCCAATCAGGTCGGCGTTCACTTCGCGCGCGGTTTTGAGGATTTTATCCGCCGGCACCATCACTCCGAGGTCGATAATTTCGTAGTTATTACACTGCAGCACCACACCGACGATATTCTTACCGATGTCGTGTACGTCACCCTTCACGGTGGCGATGACCATCTTGCCGTTACTGGAGCCTTTCTCTTTGCTGGCCTCGATAAACGGTTCAAGATAAGCTACGGCCTGCTTCATCACGCGCGCGGATTTCACCACCTGCGGCAGGAACATCTTGCCCTCACCAAACAGATCGCCCACCACGTTCATGCCGTCCATCAGCGGACCTTCGATCACTTCTATCGGGCGTGTTGACTGCTGACGCGCTTCTTCGGTGTCCTGCTCGATAAACTCGGTAATGCCTTTGACCAGCGAATATTCCAGACGTTTTCTCACGTCCCAGGAACGCCACTCGGCCTGCTGAACGTTTGCCGCTTCATCGGATTTGCTGCCGCGATATTTCTCAGCCAGATCCAGCATACGCTCGGTGGCATCGTCGCGACGGTTGAGGATGACATCCTCCACCGCGTCGCGCAGCTCCGCAGGCAGATCGTCGTAAATCGCCAGCTGTCCGGCGTTGACAATCCCCATGTCCATACCGTTACGGATGGCGTAGTAGAGAAACACGGCGTGGATAGCCTCACGCACCGGGTCGTTACCACGGAATGAGAACGACACGTTCGAGACACCGCCGGAGATCAGCGCATGTGGCAGCTCGCGCTTGATGTCTTCACACGCGCCGATAAAGTCCTGAGCATAGTTGTTGTGCTCTTCAATCCCGGTCGCGACCGCAAAGATATTTGGGTCGAAGATGATGTCTTCTGGCGGGAAGCCCACCTCTTCGGTCAAAATGTTGTACGCGCGACGGCAAATCTCAATTTTACGCTCACGAGTATCGGCCTGGCCTACTTCATCAAAGGCCATCACGACCACGGCGGCACCGTAGCGGCGCACCAGCTTCGCGTGGTGGATAAAGATATCGACTCCCTCTTTCATCGAGATGGAGTTAACGATACCTTTGCCCTGAATGCACTTCAGCCCTTTCTCGATGACTTCCCACTTCGAGGAGTCAATCATAATCGGTACGCGGGCGATGTCCGGTTCACCGGCGATCAGGTTGAGGAAACGCACCATCGCCGCTTCGGCGTCGAGCATCCCCTCATCCATATTGATATCGATAATCTGCGCGCCGCTTTCTACCTGCTGGCGAGCAACGTCCAGCGCTTCGCTGTATTTTTCTTCTTTAATCAGTCGCTTGAACTTCGCCGAACCGGTGACGTTAGTACGTTCACCCACGTTCACAAACAGGCTGTCGTCACCGATGGTCAACGGCTCAAGACCGGAGAGGCGGCAGGCGACAGGAAGCTCGGGCAGTTTACGCGGCGGCAGCCCGGCCACCGCATTGCTCATGGCAGCGATGTGCTCCGGCGTGGTGCCGCAGCAGCCACCGACGATATTCAGGAAACCGGACTCGGCCCACTCACGGATTTGCACCGCCATGGTGTCCGCATCCAGATCGTATTCACCAAAGGCATTTGGTAAACCGGCGTTCGGGTGAGCGGTGACGTAGCATTCAGCGATGCGCGAGAGTTCCTGCACGTACTGGCGCAGCTCATCTGGCCCCAGCGCACAGTTCAGGCCGAAGGAGAGCGCATCAGCGTGGCGCAGGGAGTTATAAAAGGCTTCAGTTGTCTGGCCGGACAGGGTACGGCCAGAGGCATCGGTAATGGTGCCGGAAATCATGATCGGCAGGTCAACGCCCAGCGCCTCGAATTCCTCTTTTACCGCGTAAATGGCGGCTTTGGCGTTGAGGGTATCGAATACCGTTTCAATCAGGATCAGATCGGAACCGCCTTCCACCAGCGCTTTGGTCGATTCACGGTAGGCCGTGACCAGCTGATCGAAGGTGATATTACGAAACGCCGGGTCGTTTACGTCCGGTGAAATCGACGCGGTACGGTTTGTCGGGCCAAGAACCCCGGCCACATAGCGCGGTTTGTCCGGCGTGCGGGCCGTCCATTCGTCCGCGCAGGCGCGCGCCAGCTTTGCCGCTTCAAAGTTGATTTCCGCCGACAGGGATTCCATCTGGTAATCCGCCATAGCGATGGTTGTCGAGTTGAAGGTGTTGGTTTCAACAATATCCGCACCCGCTTCGAAGTAAGCGTTGTGGATATCCCTGATAACAGACGGTTTGCTTAACACCAGCAGGTCATTGTTCCCTTTCAGGTCACAAGGCCAGTCGGCAAAGCGCTCACCGCGGAAATCGTCTTCACTCAGACGATAGCCCTGGATCATCGTGCCCATGCCGCCGTCCAGCACCAGAATTCGTTCATTTAACTGCGCACGCAGTTGCTCTACTTTGCTGCTCACACTTGCTCCCGACAACGCTCAACCAGGCCAAAAGGCCAGCAATCCATACTGGCATAATCTCGCAGGGTGGAAAAGTCACACGGTGGTAACATGAGACATGTTCACTATCACTCATCCGATCAGTCAGGATTACGGTTGCAAAATCACCAAATAAAACGAAAATGATTTCCACGATACAGAAAAAGGAGATCGTCATGGTCGCGACCGTTCCCGCTAAACGCGGCAGAAAACCTGCTGCCACCACCGCCGCACAACAGGGCGGGCAGGTTCAATCGCTTACGCGCGGCCTGAAGCTACTGGAGTGGATAGCCGAGTCACACGGCAGCGTGGCCCTCACGGAGCTGGCACAACAGGCCGGATTACCCAATTCCACCACGCACCGCCTGCTGACCACCATGCAGCAACTGGGCTTTGTGCGTCAGGTTGGTGAGCTGGGGCACTGGGCAGTGGGTGCGCATGCGTTTATTGTCGGCAGTAGCTTCCTGCAAAGCCGCAATCTGCTGGCGATTGTGCACCCTATTCTGCGCAAGCTGATGGAAGACTCCGGCGAAACGGTAAACCTGGCCGTGCTGGACCAGAGTGACCACCAGGCGATTATCATCGACCAGGTACAGTGTACACAGCTGATGCGTATGTCAGCACCGATTGGCGGTAAGCTGCCAATGCACGCCTCCGGAGCAGGAAAAGCATTTCTGTCGCAGCTAAGTGAAGAGCAGGTCACGGGGCTGTTACACCGCAAAGGGCTGCATGCTTACACGCACGCTACGCTGGTTTCCCCCGTGCACCTGAAAGAAGATCTGGCTTTGACGCGTAAACGCGGCTATTCGTTTGACGACGAAGAACATGCGCTCGGCCTGCGCTGCCTTGCTGCCTGTATTTTTGACGAGCACCGTGAGCCGTTTGCCGCCATCTCCATCTCCGGGCCGATTTCACGTATGACCGATGACCGTGTAACCGAGCTGGGTGCGCTGGTGATTAAGGCGGCGAAAGAGGTCACGCTGGCGTATGGTGGAATTCGTTAAGACCGAGTGCGGCCCGAGCCCTCACTCGGGCCCTCACCCACAGGAAGAGGGTGAAAATCGGAAGCAAAACCTCTGCTTACGTCGGTAAGCATACACATCTTCCACGTGCCCGTTCTTAATCCGCGTTTGCAGCCCGCGCCAGTAGCTGGCGTGGAACAGGTCATCATGCATCTCTTCAAATAACGGCCCGATGCGCGGGTCAGCGCACAGCCAGTGACGAAACTCCTCCGGAAACACATCGCCAGGTGAGACGCTGTACCACGGTTCACCGGACAGTTCATCTTCCGGGTAGCGCGGCGCTGGAATGTCGCGGAAATTCACCTCAGTCATGTAGCAAATTTCGTCGTAATCGTAGAACACCACCCGACCGTGTCGGGTCACACCGAAGTTTTTAAACAGCATGTCACCCGGGAAGATATTGGCCGCAGCAAGCTGGCGGATGGCGTTGCCATACTCTTCAATCGCATCCCGCAAGACCTGGCCGTCTGACTGTTCCAGCCAGATATTGAGCGGCACCATCCGGCGCTCAATGTAGAGATGGCTGATCGCAATTTTATCGCCAAGATCGGTGATTTTCCCCGGCGCTTCCTGCAGTAATAACGCCATAAGCGCCGGAGCGATCTGCTGCTTATCCAGCACAAAATTTTCGAACTCCTGGGTATCGGCCATCCGCCCGACGCGATCGTGCTCTTTCACCAGCTGGTAGCAAGCGCGGACGTGAGCGGCGGTCATCTCTTTCTGCGGCGCGAATTTGTCTTTTATCACCTTAAACACACGATCAAATCCCGGCAGGGTGAACACCAGCATCACCATGCCGCGAATGCCAGGAGCTTCGATAAATTGCTCATCGGCGCTGGCAATATAGTGCAGATACTCCCGATAGCTTTCGGTTTTCGCGTGCTTCTGACAGCCAATTGCCATATACAGCTCGGCGGTGGTTTTGCCCGGCAGGATCTCCCGTAGCCACTCCACCAGCGCCGCAGGTAGCGGGGCGTAAACCATGAAATAGGAACGGGCGAAACCAAACACAATACTGGCTTCCGCGCTGGTCGTCAGGCAGGTATCGACAAACAGTTCGCCATCATCAGTACGGTGAATAGGCAGCAAAAACGGGACCGTGGCGGTTGGCGTCACCAGTTTCCCGACCAGCCAGGCCGCTTTGTTACGGTAGAAAAGCTCATTGGCGACCTGCAAGTGGCTGTGCCTGAGCTCCCCCTCACCAAAGGTTTCGTTGAGATGTGCGATGATATAGCCAATATCCCGGGCTTTATTCTGCCAGGGCAAACGCAGCGGCAAGTCCGTTAATATGCGGTGCAGCAGCGGCTCCCAGCCGTGATCGGGAAAGAAGTCTTTCGCCAGCGGGCGCGGAATCGTACGAAAACGGCGTTCCGGCTGGGAGCTGAAAATAAATAACCGCTCAGGAGATAGTGAGCGGTGGTCAAATAACCGGCAATAAACGGAGTTGAAAAAGCTCTCCGCAATCTCGAAGCGCGGGTAATCGGGTAACAAGTGGGTGTAATGCTCTTTCACCCGCAGTAAAAAAGCCGCATCAGGGTTTTTGCCGTCGGTAATGCAGCGCAGCTGCTCCACCACCAGGCCTACGTGGTGATCGTAGAGATGGATGCGCTGCTTCATAGCCTGCTGAACCGCATGCCAGTCGGCATGTTCAAAGCGCTGCTGCGCGCCAGATGTCACTTCCAGAAAACGTCCATACTGGGCATCGAAACCCTGCAGGATGGTTTGTGCGATCAGTAATTCCAGGCCACGCGACATACATTCCCCTTCACCCAACCCTCTCCCCGAAGGGAGAGGGGGACATCATCAGAACTGTGCTTCTTCGGTTGAACCCGTTAAGGCGGTTACGGAGGAAGCGCCACCCTGAATGATGGTGGTCACGTTATCGAAGTAGCCAGTTCCTACCTCCTGCTGGTGAGACACAAAGGTATAACCCTCTTTACCCGCGGCAAATTCTGGCTGCTGAACCTTCTCAACATAGTGCTTCATGCCTTCACCCTGCGCGTAAGCATGCGCCAGGTCGAACATGTTGAACCACATGCTGTGGATACCCGCCAGGGTGATGAACTGGTATTTGTAGCCCATATCGGACAGCTGCTGCTGGAAGCTGGCGATGGTTTTGTCATCCAGATTCTTCTGCCAGTTAAAGGACGGTGAGCAGTTATAGGCCAGCAGTTTGCCCGGGTATTTTGCATGGATGGCATCGGCAAAGCGTTTTGCCAGCGCCAGATCCGGCGTGGAGGTTTCGCACCAGACCAGATCCGCATATGGAGCATACGCCAGGCCACGGCTGATCGCCTGCTCAATGCCGGCATGAGTGCGGTAGAACCCTTCGCTGGTACGCTCACCGGTAATGAACTCGCTGTCATACGGGTCGCAGTCAGAGGTGATCAGGTCAGCCGCATCGGCATCGGTACGAGCAATCACCAGCGTCGGTACGCCGAGTACGTCAGCGGCCAGACGCGCCGCAACCAGCTTCTGAATCGCTTCCTGGGTCGGGACTAACACTTTACCGCCCATGTGTCCGCACTTCTTCACTGACGCCAGTTGGTCTTCGAAGTGAACGGCCGCTGCACCGGCCTCAATCATCGATTTCATCAGTTCAAATGCGTTCAGCACGCCGCCAAAACCGGCTTCCGCATCCGCAACGATCGGCAGGAAGTAGTCAGTAAAGCGCGGATCGTTTGGCTCAATGCCTGCCGCCCACTGGATCTGATCCGCACGACGGAAGGTGTTGTTGATCCGATCCACCACCGACGGCACGGAGTTTGCCGGGTAAAGAGACTGATCCGGATACATGCTGGAGGCCAGGTTAGCGTCTGCCGCGACCTGCCAGCCAGAGAGATAGACCGCTTCAATCCCGGCTTTCGCCTGTTGCAGCGCCTGGCCGCCGGTCAGCGCACCAAGGCTGTTGATGTAACCCTTTTTGGAACCGCCGTGCAGTAAGCGCCACATTTTCGCCGCGCCATTCTGCGCCAGCGTACATTCCGGGTTGACCGAACCGCGCAATTTCACCACTTCCTCTGCACTGTACGGACGGCGGATGCCTTCCCAGCGCGGTTGTGTCCACTCTTTCTGTAACTCTTCGATCTGTTGGGTACGGGTTTTCATGTGCAGATGCTCCATATTGTTATGTGGTGGATTACGCCAGCAGGCGGTAGCCTGGCAGGGTGAGGAAGTCGATTAAGTCATCTGATGTGGTGATTTGCTCCATCAGGCGTGCGGCATCATCAAAACGTCCGCTGCTGAAGCGGTGTTCGCCCAGCTCGTCCTGGATCACCCGCATCTCTTCGGCCAGCATCTGGCGGAACAAGGCTTTGGTTACCGGCTTGCCATTGCTGAGCGTTTTCTGATGGTGGATCCACTGCCAGATGGAGGTTCGGGAGATCTCCGCCGTAGCCGCGTCTTCCATCAGGCCGTAAATTGGTACGCAGCCGTTGCCGGAGATCCATGCTTCGATGTACTGCACGGCGACGCGGATATTGGCGCGCATGCCCTCTTCAGTACGTTCACCTGAACACGGTGCCAGCAGTTGCTCTTCCGCGGTTGGGGCATCTTCTTCGCGAGTGACAAACAGCTGGTTTTTGTTGTCGCCGAGTACGCGGTTGAAGACCTCCATCGCCGTATCGGCCAGACCTGGATGCGCAATCCACGTCCCATCATGGCCGTTACGTGCTTCCAGCTCTTTATCGGCTTTCACCTTATTAAGTACCTGGTTGTTACGCTCAACGTCTTTGCTTGGAATAAATGCTGCCATACCGCCCATCGCAAAGGCTCCACGCTTGTGGCAGGTTTTAATCAGCAAACGCGAATAGGCGCTAAGGAACGGTTTATCCATAGTGACAACTTGGCGATCCGGAAGTACCCGGTCAGCATGATTTTTCAGGGTCTTGATGTAGCTAAAGATGTAGTCCCAGCGTCCGCAGTTCAGACCGACAATGTGGTCACGCAGGGCATGCAGGATTTCATTCATCTGGAAGACTGCGGGCAATGTTTCAATCAGCAACGTGGCTTTGATAGTGCCGCGTGACAGATTGAAGTAATCTTCGGCGTAGCTGAATACCTCGCTCCACCAGGCCGCTTCCTGCCAGGACTGGGTTTTTGGCAGGTAGAAATACGGGCCGCTGCCTTTTGCCAGCAAGTTTTTATGGTTGTGGAAGAAGTACAATGCAAAATCAAACAGGCTGCCTGGGATAGCTTCGCCGCGCCAGGTGACATGTTTTTCAGGCAGATGCAGACCACGCACGCGACAGATCAGCACAGCCGGATTTGGTTTGAGCTGGTATATTTTCCCGGCTTCATTGGTGTAGCTGATAGTACCGTTAACGGCATCACGCAGGTTGATCTGCCCGTCGATCACTTTGCGCCAGTCCGGTGCCAGAGAATCTTCAAAATCCGCCATAAAGACTTTGACGTTGGCATTCATGGCGTTGATCACCATTTTGCGCTCTACAGGGCCGGTGATCTCAACACGGCGATCCTGTAAATCGTCGGGAATACCACGGATTGTCCACTCACCGCGTCGAATGGAAGCGGTTTCCGAAATAAACCCAGGCAACTTTCCATTGTCAATTTCCAGCTGCTGGTGAATACGCGCTGCCAGCAGCTTATTGCGCTGTGGCGTAAAGCGGGTTACCAGCCCGGTCAGGAACTCGACAGCCTCTGCCGTCAAAACTTGCTGTTCCTGCTCGCCATACGGCTGGGTAAAGGCCAGTTCATCGACCGTCGTTGCCTGTTGAGTCATTACTCTGCTCCTCATCAAAGATCCAAAATCACGCTCCCAATGCGAACGAAAGATCGTTGTGTAGTTTTCGCTCAGCAAAATTAAGACTACTCATAATTTTTCTAAAATCAAAAACAATTTCCATTTTAATAATTAAATTGACGTAATCGATTGATTAATATGAATTTAAAGTTTTATTCATTGCTGAGTGTTATTTCGGAAATAAAAAAGGCACTCGAAGGTGCCTGATTTGAATAGCTGAAACGCTTTAGGATCGTTTAGTGCAGAAGATTACTCCAGTGTCGGATTCATGTGACGCAGATCGTATGGCGTTATTTGGTAGACGTAATAGTTGAGCCAGTTAGTAAACAGCAAATTGCCGTGGCTGCGCCAGGATGCTCCAGGCTTGTTCTGCGGATCGTTTTTTGGGAAATAGTTATACGGAACATCCGGGTTCAGACCGGCTTCAACATCGCGGAAAAATTCCGCAGCGAGAGTGTCGGCATCGTATTCAGGGTGTCCGGTTACAAAGGCAATGCGCTTATCTTTGCTGGCAAACAGATAGGCATCTCCCTCTTCCGTTTCCGCCAGGATCTCAAGATCGGTGTAATCACGGATCAACTGTGCCGGAAAATCCGCATAGCGGGAGTGCGGGGCCAGGAAGACGTCGTCGAAACCGCGCGTCAGTAACGCATGAGGATGAAGAATGTGGTGTTCGTATACGCCAGAGAGCTTTTCAGTACGGGTTTGCTTCGGGATACCATAGAGAATATTCAGTGCGGCTTGTACCGCCCAACAGACAAACAGCGTGGAGGTCACGTGATCTTTTGCCCACTCCAGCACCTGTTTGATCTGCGGCCAGTAGGCAACATCATTAAATTCAACCAGACCCAGCGGTGCACCGGTGACGATCAGCCCATCGAAGTTTTCATCACGAATGTCGTCGAAGTTGCAGTAGAAGTTATTCAGGTGCTCGGATGGGGTATTACGCGACTCGCGGGCATCGATCCGCAACAGCTGAATATCAACCTGCAGCGGAGAATTCGACAGCAGACGCAGGAACTGGTTCTCTGTTTCGATCTTTTTCGGCATCAGATTGAGAATAAGCACCTTCAGCGGGCGAATTTCCTGACCTGTAGCGCGTGAAGCCGTCATTACGAAGACGTTTTCTTCACGTAAGAAATTGACGGCTGGTAGCTCGTCCTGCACCCGAATCGGCATAACCTTATATCCTCACAGCATACGTATAAACGTTTAGACATCCAGACAGCTAACGATACCCAGAAATGAGCTGAATGTCGAGTCTGCAAGCGAAAGGTGAGAAAGTTTCAAGGAGGGGATCGCGAAAATCCAAAGCAAAAAACCCCGCACCTTCCGGTACGGGGTTCTTCTTAATTGATGCCTGGCAGTTGTATGCCGGGCTTCCTGCCCGGCACCCTGCGGGCAGCACTCCGTGCTGTGCAAATCCGCTCCCGGCGGATTTGTCCTACTCTGGAGAGCGCTCACCGACAAACAACACGTAAAACAAAAGGCCCAGTCTTTCGACTGGGCCTTTCATTTTAATTGATGCCTGGCAGTTCCCTACTCTCACATGGGGAGACCCCACACTACCATCGGCGCTACGGCGTTTCACTTCTGAGTTCGGCATGGGGTCAGGTGGGACCACCGCGCTAAAGCCGCCAGGCA
>NZ_JBIMRC010000019.1:0-99700 GCF_043945575.1 Enterobacter cloacae complex sp. 2024EL-00214
CGGGTCTGACGGCGCTTAGTGCTGAATTCACTATCGGCGAAGGTGAGTTGATGGCTCATGATGTCCCTCTGGGATGCGCTCCGGATGAATATGATGATCTCATATCAGGAACTTGTTCGCACCTTCCCTAACACCATTGATATAACGTTAGTAAGACTTCTGAAACTATTGTTATTAGTAGGGTACGAGTACGTCTGCTTTTTGCTGTGAGTTCAACCTATGGATGCAACACACCTAAGCAACCTGACCATAATACCAGCGTTCTCCTGTGAACCATTCATCACGATCCTCGCTTCCATAGTATTCGAGTGTGATACCGATTTCCTGTACGTTAGCTGGCAGAATGAGTCCCCACTCAGCAGCAAGGCTACGATCTTTGATCAAAGCAGAAGCACCATTTTCAGAACGACCTTCAGTTACGAAGCCTTGATAATATTCCTCGGAGCGATAAAGACAGACCTCACTTGTAAACATATCCGGAAGACATACTACAGCGGTAATCCGAGGGCTGTAATTCATACCAGCAGTGGCCGTTATGAGGTTTGAACATGCATTAATCAAAGCTTGCGCACAAGCTGCTTTGGTTTTAAGCGTGCTATATTTCCCCTGAACGAGGTTGATATCTACTGGAATTTTGAAATTCCAGTAATGCTCATCTTCTGAAAAAACACTACGTTCAAGGTTGTGAAAAGTACCAGCCCAACGGTTAAGAGCTTTTATGCGTCGGGGAATATTTCTGACTTTGGTTCGATGATCTCTGTTAAGTCGTCTACTCATGAATAATTTACTTTTTAGCTGCTCAAACGGTTCACGTTGTGTCCCTACAAAGAGCATTCTATCCTAAGTTGTTCAGTTTATCGTTACGTCTGCAATTTAATGCACCGCAATCGGCTTGCAAGAATTTATGTTCGCCCCTCGCTCAAAACAGACCTCACATTTCTTCATGCAAGTCTGCTTCGCGCCAGAAGCGAACACCACTTACCCCCGTAGCCACGGTGTGATCGTCAACCCGGTAAGCAAGCCTTCAGGGCTAAGCAGGCGAGTAACGGTTTGCCCCCACGGTTCGGTGCGGTTAGCCACCAGCAGGCGATAGCCTTTTTCACTCAGGATACGGGTAGCGGAAGCGAGATCCTGCACCTCATATTCAATCCATCCCTGCGGTATCGGATGGTCGGCTGGCCACTGCTCCTCGCCAAAACATGATGTTGCAGCCTGCGATAGCGGCCAGACGGCAAAATGTTTAACTCCCTTTAACATACCTTCTTCGGCAAGAAGATAGTCGCAGTTACCCTCCATTGGCTTAAGCGGCAATCCGAGTGTCTCGACATAAAACCCTGCACTGGACTCTGTATTTCGCGAAATGGGCCCGAAACCCGCGACAAACAAAACCTCAACGCCTGGTAAAATCTGCGACATATCCACCCCCTTAATTGCCTGAAATTAATTCTGAATTTATATTACGGCTGGCCTAAACGCTACCCTCAATTCTGGTATCTCATTCACTGTACGGGTTTAGCACTCAGGGCTATGACAATCAACAGGATGGCACCCGCACTCATTACCAGCCATGCGCTGGTCAGTGAAACCGCATTGTCGCGAAGGATCCCTCGCAATTAATGGCATGAGTGCAGCAATCATGTATCCACCACCTTGCACTTTAGAGAGTAACCTCCCGGCCTGTGCAGGTGTTCGTGTGTGCTAGAAGGTGATGATGAGAGACTGCGGGAAGAGGGCTCCGATACCTGTGCAGGCAGCAAGGTTGACACTGCCTACCCGGCGAAAATACCAGACACATTAGCCTCGCCATCAGTAGCAACAGAACAGCGAGCAGTGGAACACGACGATCGGGGAATTTATCAGCCAGCGCTGAAACGACAAACCCTGCGACAACTTCGGTTGAATGGTATAACGTCTTGCGGCAATCTGGTTGCTGTAAGCTGTTCAAAATCACAAAGGCTCATATGAAACAAATTACTATCAGTGACCTGAACCACCAAAGCGAGCAAGCCGCAAATTCCCCTCGCTTACGTGCTCATCGGAATTTCCACACTAATCTGAGTGATCCAGTTCAGCGTCTAGCTATTACTATGGAGCCAGGCACCGCTGTGCTGATGAAATGGTACGCTCAGGTGCAAGTGGGCGATGGTGGTTTTACTCTGTAAATTATTTACAGTGGGCCCAGCGAGTTGAAATGTGATCCTATTCAGTTGGCATTTTAAAATACTAATCACTTGCGATCTAAAATATTACGAACGGTCCTCTTTTAAAACGGAATGATAAAATGGCCCATTCATTACAACGACTTGATGATGACCCTCTAAGGGAACAAATCCGGGGGGTAAATGTCTATCAACATGACAGCGGCCAGCTTCCCTTCGGAAACATTGATGCCTCACATTTTGAGTTATTGATTGCCGATCTTTTCCGGCACATGCAGGGCACTGGAGTCGATTGGAACTGGTATGATGATGTCTGCCGGGTAAATGATGGTGCCGATAATGGCGTTGATGTCCTGTTATCTCTTGATCAAGAGAGCCGGGGTATTGTGCAGTGCAAACGTTATTCGAGCGCTGACGTTACCATGACGCTGGTTCGTCAGGAGTTGCTTGCTCTTACTCTGCGCGGACTGATCATTGACGACCTGCTTCCTCCCGAGGATCACTCAACACCCTTCCGGTATATTCTTGCGGTATCCAACAACGTCGCGGCAGATGTGTTCAGTTTCTTTACAAAGAAAAATGCTGTGATTAAAGATCTCACGAATAACCAAAGTAAGTGGGAAACGGCGGCCAGAATCGTTAAGAGCAAATATGCCCTGCTTAAAAACAGCTCTGTGTTTACCGGTAAAACCGATGCCCAGCTTCTGGCGATGGTGAGCGACAGATTAAAAGCATTTAAATATACGCTGTTCCGTCAGGAGTCACTTTCTCCGCTGGTGAGGAGGTGCGACTATGTCATGAATACCTATTTTGCCCGGGAGCAAGTTTGTACGGTAGATGAGATCCACCGGTTATTCCAGGAGTATATGCCGGAACAGCCAGAGCTGCTTGCGTCAAATTACCTTGCTTACAGGTCCGTATATACACGGTATTTCAACGCAACAATGCTGTACGGTAAACGACTTCATTCGGTACTCATCCACCAGAGAGGACATGAGGCGCTCAAGACACTAGACGAGATGCTGACAACACATCTTCCCCGCCAGACGGGCTCACAGCCTTCGGTAATTGTGTTCTGTGCAGATGCCTTCACACTATCTGATTATGCAACCCTTAATAATCTTATCAGCAGCTATCCCTTTCCCGTTGTGTTGCAAGCTGGTTTCGGGTGCGTAAAAGGCAGTGATCTGAATGGGTTACGAGAATCAGCGATAAATTTCCCGGACGGTGACACAACGCTTTACCCGGCTGACGCAGACTATCAGGGGGGCTGGTGCTGGATAAAGGAAGAGAATTCAGCTCCAGAGGTATGGTTATTACTCGAAACCACTGACCGCGGTTCGGGGACTGGACACGGCAGATTGTCCCTTCGACTGAGTTTTGCGGATATCAATCTCTGGTGCACCCTGAGTGGTGATTTTTACCCGGATACGCAGAATAAACACTTGCTGTGCGAAAAAGTTCTGGTCGGGATGAAGGATGATCGTTCAGGAAGAGGTAATCTCCTGCTCGTCTCTTCTGCCGGCCCCATTCAGCAGAACACAGTCTGCCGTCAGGTGAATCTGTTCAATATGCTCAGAAGGCAGTCGGAGTTGGGGGTGGTACTTTGTCACGCGGCAGGAAACCCGGAAATCAGTGAGGCTCTGCGACATGCCACGGGATTTTTCCCGCTGAGTACCGGCGATGACCGGTTGTTCCTCTGTCCGAAGGCGCAGGATTTCTTCCTCCTGAGAAGCAGTCACATTGCCTCAGTTATACTAACGCTTACCTTTGACAAGACCCGTAACAGTTTTAGCCTGATTGATTCCTTTTTATATCAGCGGCATGCGGGGCAGTTACTGTCCCTCAGCAAGGGCATTCAGATGGAGCTTGACCGTATGTTAAGCCCGTTGATCCCGGCGACGATGTATCCTATGACTTCCGCCGGTCTCACTGCTCTGCGCCAGGGAATACTGACGGGAACAATCCCATATCCGGAAAACCTGGTGCAATATGCACTCAATGGTACGGGCTCTGAAAACAACACCGAACCGGATTCCCTGCATTATCATAGGATTGCCCTGCTTCGGATCCTGAAAGCGCTTAGTTATCTCTCCGGTGATGTCAATATCAGCTGGCAGTCTGACACGAGCATGACGGCACACCTTTCCTGGGAACAGGCAGGTGGGCAGAAGGACGGGATCCTTGGCTGGGATGCTCAGGGAATGAATTATATCCAGGTGCAGAGTCGCCTGCTCGAATGGATGAGGGATGGTTCATGGCACCCCGACTTATTTGTTTTCGCTCTCTTCGAGGGACATATGCCAGCCGGGCAAAACCGGGTACCGCTCGATCTGACCCGCAATGACATTGTACAGCCCGACGAAATTCCGGACAGCACCGTTATGCCAAGGATTTCCCGCAGGGCCTGGGTGGTGGGGCTGATGGACTTGGTGCAAAACAGCATGACAAGCACAACAACAGCGGATCGCACGTCCTTCCTGAAACAGATACAGGGTCTAAAAAATGGATAACCTAGTAAACCTGATAGATGCCAGAGCCAGCATGACAGGGTTTTTACCCCATAAAAAGGCCCGCACCCGATTTGCGCAGGTGAAGCATGCGGTAGGGTATTGGGAGTCCGATTATGCCTCGCTTCTGCTCTGGGATGTCAGTTATGTGCCTCAAAACGACCTCATCCGTGTGATGAATTACGGTGAGCAGGTTCTTGATACCCTGACGCGCGAAAGAGAAACAAAAGGGTACGTTATCGATGCTTCTCTCATTTATGCCTTCAGGGATCCGTCCCTATGTCCTTCAGCTCTTGTCGGACGGATCGAACGTGACACACATCTGGCCCGTAAGCACGTTGTTATTAGGGTGGACGGCCGTTGGACCCGGACAGAACGGATCACTGTTCTGGGGCTTTCCCCAGTCTCGACAGAAATTCATGCGTCCGATGGCGCACGTTTTACCGATGCTACAGAGCGTCTGATCATGGACATTACCCACAGCAGTCCCTCCGGTCTTGCCCGCCGACATGCAAATGAATGGGAGAATGGTGATGTTTGATTTACGCATTTTATCGGTAAAGATTAAGAATTTCAGGGGTATTAAGGGAGAGGTTACGCTTCCACTTGATGCGGGGCTGACCGTCATTTATGCGGTAAATGGCACGGGAAAAAGCACGTTGTGTCATGCAGTTGAGTGGGTTCTCACTGGTGAAGTGGCCGAGGTCCCTGCAGATGCGTTGGTGTGCCATTTCGCCACCGGTACGACGGAGGTGACCTGTGTTTGTCTTCTTGATGGAAAAAAAACAACCCTGGTTCGCACCCTGCAGGGTGCCACTCTTCAAACAGAGGAAGGAGAAGAGAGGCATATAAAAGATGACGAGTTGCTCGCGATGCTGACGCCGGCAGAAGCTGGTCTCAAAGCGCGATCAAACATTGCCACGAGAAACAAACGCGAGTGGTTACGGCACAGTCGCTGGCTCTATTCGCATTCGCTTGCTCTGCTGGTTGATGAAGCCGAATCGGAACAGCGTTCACAAATTTTTGCCAATATACTTGGTTATGGTCACTTACTTCCTCAGCAGAAATTACTGATGGACTATCTGCGGTATTTGCCACAGTCCGTCTCGCTTTATAAAAAGCTCAGGGATACGGAAACAAAACGGCAGGAACTCGAACAAAAGCGTGAGCATTACGGGATACTTGCAACCCGCACCGAAGAGAGGCTGACAGCGCTATGTGATGCGCTGCGGATCCCGAGGGAAAACGTTCCTCCCCGGACACAGCTTGATCGGGCCTTGATGACACTGCAGATACGGCAGTTTGATCATCAGCTTCAGCAAACTCGCTACAGACAACTCGCCGAAACCTGGGAATCCGCCCACTATGCGGAAAAAGAACTGACACTTGCGGATCAAAAACATCTCTATTTTGAATCTGAGATCCGTTCCCGTGAGGAAAAGCAGAGTGAACGGAAGACGCAGATACGTGCTTTAAAACACCATATTGCGGAAGTGAACCACCAGCGGGACAGGGTAACCGAAACTCTCACCACTCTTAACAATCAGTGGGAAATGGTCAGTGAGCGCGTTTTTGAAACCATCGGGGAGTATCCAGACCGACTCACATTAGCGCAGTTACAGGCAACGGTGCCTGAATCCCGTCTCTCCTCTGCCATGAGCGGAAAACGACTTTCCTTACTGCATAAAGCTCTCGCCGTACACCGGGCATGCTGGCCTGACGAAGACACGAGAAAGGAGTGGCAAGAATACATACGGGAATACAGTGATGAAGCTCCGCTGAAAGCCAGGGGGGAGCGTTTTCAGGTGCTTAAGGAAAAGCGCGATTCTTTCCGTTTCAGACAGATACATCTCAACGACACTCTGACCCAGCTCATAATCCTCGGCGAGCGTATCGTCAGTCATTCTGGTGAAAGTCATTGTCCATTATGCAGCCATGACTGGGAGGGAAATGCATCTCTGATGGAGGCGATACGGCAGTCAGAAAGCATGCTCTCGCCAGCTTTACATGCACTTAAGACCGAGCTGCGGCAAACTGAAGAGGAGATGGGGCAGCTCCGGGAAGAGATCCGTGGCCTGAAAGTTAAACGAGATCGTGCTACTAGCTATCAGGAACGTCTGCGTCGTGCTGATAAAACGTTTCTTGAACAAAAAGCGCTTCTTGATGTGGAGTGGCTCACGCCCTTGACTCCGGAAACGTGGCGACATGAGACACTGGAAAACTACTTAACCCGGCTGAATATGGGCCGGATGATTGCCGAGTTTGCGGATAAAATTAGGCAAGCTGAGAGGTTACTGGATGACCAGACACTGAGGAATGATGTCGCTCTGGGGGATCTGCCTGAGGAATACCGTTCAAGACTTACAACTACGCAACGAACACATGAGGTTTTGCTGACCAATCTTGCTCGCCAGCAAGCAGAGCTGGAACTAAAGCTCGGGCAGGAGTCTGTTTTGTTAAATGAACTGATTTCCGAGCGTAATCACATTGAAATAGTGCTTCGAGGGTACAGGGAAACCTGGGACTCATTCAGAACATTATGGGACAGTTTTACCGGAAACGCTCCGGTAAGTCAGAAAACACTTTCTGAATACAAAAACACACTGGATAACGATCTTACTGCCGATGAGAACATCACCCTGCTATATGAAAAGGCTAAGCTTGCCGTTCATGCCGCTGTAGCTGGCGAAGACTATACCCTTCTGCTCAGTGAAGAGAAGGAACTTCGTCAGCGTATTGAATTACAGGCAAAACGCAAACAGGTCGCTAGTGTTGCTCTGTCAGAAGTTACGCATGAAATTGAGAAACTGGCAGATGCACGCATTAATGAGCTGATCGTGCCGGCTTCAGAGCTCTTCTCCAGAATGCATGCCAATGAGGTCTATAAGGGACTGAATATTGCCGGCAAAGGAGAACTTCGCTGGCGGGCTCTGGTTGAAGGGCCGGGAGACAATGATGATGCTTTGGTGGCTGACAGCTACTTCAGCCAGGGGCAACGTCAGGATCTGGCCCTTTCTCTCTATCTGGCGCGGGCACGTTCTCTGGGGGGCACATTCTTTCTGGATGAACCCGTGGCACATCTTGACGATCTAAACCGCGCTGCAATGGTCGATATCTTCAGGGTGCTTTCAGTCCAGAATCCAAATATGAGTCTTGTGCTGACCACCAACAGCGATCTGCTGAGGCGGCATCTGATACAGAAGTACGCCCTACTGAGCGATCAGGCGCTGACGGTGATTACTATGACAGGAAATCCTCATCAGGGAGTCGATGTTACGGTCAGCTCAACAGGCAGGAGGCCTCACTTCCCGGATAACAGACTACCAGCCCCAGTCTGGTGAGGGACTTCTCACCGGAGCGGACGGGGTTGTCGGCTACAACTCGTGTAGTAGGCAGGTTCTCGTCGCTGGCAGTAATGTAGAATTTTTGACCCCCATCGGGTATACCGTGCTACGGTGTTCCAGTTTCTGAACGCTATAGCCGGTTTAGCTACAATCATTTTTATCAATGCAGATGTTTGCAGGAGTTGTCTGGAGTACCCGAGCAGGGTACTCCAGTGCAATGCGGCCTTTTATATCAGGCCGCCAGTTCGGGCATTTGCTCCTTCACGAAATTCAATACCTTCTTCGCGTCCAGGGACGCATAGGGCAGACTCTCAATAATGGCGATTGAACGCGTATTGCCAACCGTTTCTTTTATCTCATCAAGTTTGTATTGAATGTGCGGCGCAATGAGAAAACCGTCAAAAGCGGGGGCGACACTGGCGAAGTTATCCAGCCCGACAGCGCTAATCATCAGCGGATAGCCTTCCCGTTCAGCCAGAGACTGCATCTTTTTGGCGAGAGAGTTTGCGGTATTACCGAACAAACAACATATCAGAAGCTTTTTCATGTTTTTTACCTCCTGAAAACCGCTCACAGGGTATTCCTGGCATCATTCCTGAAATGAGCGCTACATCTTATTTTGTGACAAATAATGGATGGCGACTCTCAACGACTTATTACCTTTTAAGCCAGTCGAGAAAAAACTGGCTAAAAGCAGAGACCTGAAGCGGCTGTAATTTGCGTTGCGGGTAAACAAACTGCAGCCCGACATCTTTGCGGTCGTATCGGCTAAATCCGGTAAAACTGTCGGCAAACAGCACCGTGAGTCTGCCGGTCTCGACATCGTCTTTCACATCCCACCACGATTTTCCTGCTATACCCGCCCCACTGAGCGCCCACTGGCGAAGCAACGCCCCGTCGTCACACACCATCGCTGGTTCTACGCGAACGACGGTTTCTTCACCCTCATTTTCAAAACGCCATTCGTTCATCACCACCCCCTGAGACTCAAGTGCCAGACACCGGTGATGGGCTAAATCTGCAAAAGTGGAGGGGGTACCACGATCGTTCAGATAAGCCCTGGCAGCGACCAGAACCCGGTGATTCGGGCGGATATTTCTGACGACAAGGCTGCTGTCCGGCAGGTTGCCGAAACGAATGCTCATATCCAGCCGGTTAGCGACCAGATCCTCAACATGTTCCCTTAAGTAGATGAAAAAGTTCACTTCAGGATGGAGCCGGGAAAATTCGATAACGGCGGGGCTAAGGTACTGCCTGCCAAAGTCAGAGGGGGCGGAGAGACGAATATTGCCACTGAGAACACCTTCTTTTTGTGTCAGTAACGACTCGGCGTGATGCATCTCTTCCAGTACGCGCAGCGCGGCATGGTAAAACTCTTCGCCTGCGCGGGTGAGCGTGATGGAACGTGTAGAACGATGGAACAGACGAGTCTGGTAACGCTCTTCAATTGCCTTCAGGCGGGCCGTCATGGTCGCAGGAGATAGCGACAGGCGTCGTCCGGCGGCGGAAAGGCCTCCTGCCTCGGCGACTTCAACCAGCAATGCCATGTCTTCAAGTTTGCCCATTATTCATTTTTTCCGAAAAGTGCATCTGTTTTTCGTGTAATTATCAAAGTCAGTAGCCATCTGTAAAGTGTTTTCATCCAAAGCACAAGGGATGAAATCATGAACCGTATTTCACTTTTTGAACGTTACAGGTTGGGTAAACAGAACCTGAAAAATCGTATCGTTATGGCACCGATGACGCGCGCGCGCTCCCTTCAGCCGGGAAACATTCCGTCCTCCCTGATGGCTGAGTATTACCGGCAACGAACCAGCGCAGGATTGATCATCACGGAAGCCACACAGATCTCTCCCCAGGGCCAGGGATATTCATGGACACCCGGGATCCATTCGCCTGACCAGGTTACAGGGTGGCAACTCACCACGGGGGCTGTGCATCAGGCGGGAGGTGTGATTTTTTCTCAGCTCTGGCACGTCGGCCGGATGTCACATGCCAGTTTTCACCAGGATGGAAAGCCCGTTGCCCCGTCAGCCCTGGCTCCTGACGCAAAGGTGTGGGTAGTGAATGACAAAGGTGAAGGCCAAATGGTTGACTGCCCGCAACCGAGAACGCTTTCACGCAAGGATATTCACGGCATTATTGCTCAATATCGTCAGGCTGCATTGAATGCTGTTCAGGCCGGGTTTGATGGCGTGGAAGTCCACGGGGGAAACGGCTATCTGATCGACCAGTTCCTGCGTCAAACATCAAACAAACGCACGGATGAGTATGGCGGCACCCTCGCCAACCGGATCCGTTTTGCGCAGGAGGTGTTGAACGCCATTGCTGAGGCCATTGGTCACGAGCGCACGGGCATCCGCCTGTCACCGTTTATTACCCAACGCGGGATGAACGATCCGCAGGTCACTGAGGCGATACTCGCTCTCGCGGCCTGGTGTGAACAGCGAGGGATTGCGTTCATCCACCTGGCCGAAGCTGACTGGGACGATGCGCCACAAGTGCCTGACCACTTCCGTAAATCACTTCGTGAGGTATTCACGGGAACCCTTATCGTCGCGGGGAACTATGACCTTGATAAAGCGGAAAAAATACTGGCTGCGGGCTATGCCGACTTGATCGCGTTCGGTCGGCCGTTTATTTCCAACCCGGATTTACCGCATCGACTTGAGCACCATTTGCCTCTGGCTCGGGTGCGTGATCCCGCCACGCTGTTTGGTGGCACCGCGACGGGATATACCGATTACCCCATTTACAACCTGCAAGAGAATGATCTGCAGTGACCTTAATAACGAGTTGAGAGAGATTATGAAATATTCAACGTATTTGGCCCCAGGCGTAATGGCGCTCATTCTTGCTGCTACCACAGGAACAGCCTTTTCGGCCCAGGTAGAACTGGTGAAACCGGAACATCTTATTGTCGATAAGAGCCTGCCACAGACGCAATTAGCGGCGAATGAATATGTTGCCAGAGAGTATGCGACATTCTGGAATACGGGAAAAGAGTCCCTGGCCCGTGACGCCCTGGCGATCAATTTCATTGATAAAACGCCCCCTGAAGGTCGTAAGCAGGGACCTGATGGTGCAATTCTGGCCTCCAGGGCGTTTCGTTCAGCTGTACCTGATTTGCGCTGCGACGTTGAACAAATGATTATTTCAGGTAACCGTGTCGTATCCCATTTACATTTTCGCGGTACGTTCACCGGGACATTTGGCAAGCTGAAGGGGATGGGGCAGAAAATAGATTTCATCGCCACGGATATCTATGAAATCAGCGAAGGTAAAATTGTGGCTAACTGGCATATTGAGGATAACCTGACACTGATGAAACAGCTGGGCGCACTGTAAATTCATCACTCCGGGTAACCGGGGGTGGCCCGGAGTGATGCGTAAATCCTATAGCCCAAGGTCGCTCAACGAGGGGTGATCGTCCGGGCGTCTGCCCAGCGGCCAGTGGAACAGTCGCTCTGATCCCTTGATCGGCATATCGTTTACACAGGCGAAACGACGCTTCATCAATCCGTCCGGCTCGAACTCCCAGTTTTCATTGCCGTACGAACGGAACCAGTTGCCTGAATCATCATGCCATTCATAGGCGTAGCGAACCGCGATCCGGTTTTCTGTGAATGCCCAAAGCTCTTTTATCAGACGGTAATCCAGCTCTTTCTTCCACTTCCGCTCCAGAAACGCCTGGGCCTCTTCACGGTTATTGGCGAATTCTGCGCGGTTACGCCATTGGGTATCCAGCGAATAGGCCAGCGCGACTTTCGCAGCGTCGCGACTGTTCCAGCCATCTTCTGCCAGTCTGACTTTTTCGATGGCACTTTCACGCGTAAAGGGCGGTAAAGGAGGACGTGTGTTCATGGCGATTACCTCAGAGTGATATTAAGTAGACAGATCTGTCTACTTGCGGTAATCTAGTCCTGAAAAATAACGCTGTCAATACTCTCGTTTGAGGCTACCGAAAAGTGAATACAGAAATCACGAGCAACGATAAAAAAATCAGCGTCAGGGATAAGATATTACTTACGGCGCACGATCTGTTTTATTCCACGGGCTTCAGGGCGACAGGGGTGGATACGCTGATTAAAGAGGCGAAAGTGACGAAAGTGACGTTTTATCGCCATTTTCCGAGTAAAAGTTTACTTATTCTTGCCTATTTGCAATATCGGCATGAAATATGGATTAAGTGGTTTGAAACCACGCTGCGCCGACATCTCGACGAAAGCCAGATACCTTCTGATGCGTTATCTGCAACGCTCGCTGAATGGTTTATTTCGCCACAGTTTCACGGCTGTGCGTTTATTAACGCCAGCGCAGAGGCAAAATCCGAAGATATTGAAAGCGAAATAAAAGAAATATGCCGCAATCATAAATTCGAAACAAAGAAAGTCATTACGTTGCTGACGGGAATGGCTGATGAGAACGTCGTCAGTGAAATAATGTTACTCATTGATGGCGCGATTATTCACGCGCAAATGGGGATAAATTCAGATGAGGTAATAACCCAGCTAAAGGCAGGTTTAATGAGACTGAGCGGAAACGGCTATACACCTGAACAACATTCATACCGGAAATGAGCGTATGGCCCATAACTGCACATTCTCCCTTGATATCGGCTGGAAAACCTTGCGGAAGGACGCGGGGCTTGAGCCAGAACAAATACTCCGCGGATGTGCTCGCCCGTGCCGCTAAAAGTCATCGCTTGCGACCGCGCCTGGCTGGGAGACCGTCTATGTGATCGCATTATTCTCAGCCAGACGCGATGATCCCTGCGTCGAGGGTAGTGGTTACGCGCCGAGTTCTTTGCGGATAATCTCTGCCCCGGCGCTCAGGGCCTTCAGCTTACCGTTGGCAACCTGACGGGAAAGCGGGGCCATACCGCAGTTGGTTGACGGGTAAAGCTTGTCGGCATCGACAAACTGCAGCGCTTTACGCAGCGTATCGGCCACTTCTTCTGGCGTTTCGACACTGTTCGTGGCGACATCAATTGCGCCAACCATCACTTTTTTACCACGGATCAGTTCCAGCAAGTCCATTGGCACGCGTGAGTTATGGCACTCCAGGGAGATAATGTCGATGTTTGACGTCTGCAGCTTAGGGAACGCTTCTTCATACTGTCGCCATTCTGAGCCCAGCGTCTTTTTCCAGTCGGTATTGGCTTTAATGCCATATCCGTAGCAGATATGCACCGCCGTTTCGCATTTCAGCCCTTCAATGGCGCGCTCTAACGCAGCAATACCCCAGTCGTTCACCTCATCAAAGAAGACGTTAAACGCAGGTTCATCAAACTGGATAATGTCGACACCAGCGGCTTCTAATTCTCTGGCCTCCTGATTCAGTATTTTGGCAAATTCCCAGGCCAGCTTTTCGCGGCTTTTATAATGAGCATCGTAGAGCGTATCAATCATCGTCATCGGGCCAGGCAGTGCCCATTTGATCGGCTTGTCAGTGAGCTGGCGCAGGTACTTCGCATCATCAACGAAAACCGGTTTTTGACGCGTCACGGCATCCACGACGGTAGGGACACTTGCATCATAGCGATTGCGAATGCGCACAGTCTGACGGTTTTCAAAATCCACGCCGCTGAGATGTTCAATAAAGGTGGTGACAAAGTGTTGGCGGGTTTGCTCGCCGTCGCTGACGATATCGATACCCGCGCGTAGCTGTTCGTCGAGGGATAAACGCAGGGCATCCTGCTTACCGGCACGTAATTCATCGTCCTGCAATTTCCACGGGGACCACAGCGTTTCGGGTTGGGCAAGCCAGGTTGGCTTAGGTAAGCTGCCAGCCGTTGATGTCGGGAGCAATGTTTTCATAATAATAAACCTTTTAATATTGATTAATCACAGCGTGAAGTTATGAGACCACTGCTCAAGAATGTGTTTGTAGGGCTTAATAAATTGCTCTTCCGTAAACTTGCCCTGCTGAATAGCGAGCTGGCTACGTTCTTCCCGGTCGTAAACAATTTTTGTTAATGAATGATCCTGTTGATTCAAATCCGGCTGATAGCATTGTCCTGCCGCCGAGTTCGCATTATAAATTTCCGGACGATAAATCTTTTGAAATGTCTCCATCGTACTGATGGTTCCGATCAGTTCAAGATTGGTGTAATCGGCAAGCAAATCGCCGGAATAATAAAAGGCAAAAGGTGCTGCGCTGTTTTCAGGCATGAAATAACGAACCTTCAGCCCCATTTTACCGAAGTACTGCTCAGTCAATGATGACCCCTCTGGCTGATACTCAATACCCAACACCGGGTGGGAGTTACCTGTGCGGTGGTAGATATCTTTACTGGAGACACTCAGGCAGATCACTGGCGGCTTTTTGAAGTTCTGCTGGTATTCAGCGGATTGTGTAAAGTGCTTAAAGATGTTGCCATGCAAATCACCAAAGTTATGTGGGATGCTGAACCTGGATTGATCTTTATTGTGATCGAGCAGCAATACGCTGAAGTCATAGTCGCGTACGTATGAAGAAAAATTATTCCCGACAATGCCTTCAACACGCTCGTTGGTTTCTTTGTCGACAATGAACGTTTGCAGTATTTCAATTGCCGGGAAGCTATTGTCGTCACCAACATTCATATCAACAGAAACAATTTCAAGCTCGACCGAATAACGGTCGGATTTAGGGTTATCCCAGCGTGCTAATGCATTAAAACGGTTGTTAATCATCACCAGCGTATTACGCAGATTTTCCTGACGCTTTTCACCGCGCGCTAAGTTGGCAAAATTGGTCGTAGTACGCGTATTTTCTGAAGGGTTATAGTTCTCATCGAAGCAACTGCGCTTAAGGGTGAATGTAAAATTTTTATTCATTGTGGTTATGCATCCTAAGTTCATGTTGCCAGGAAGTTATCAATACATCATTTATGCCTTAGCCAGTGGTGCAGGGGAAGTGACTTAATTTCAATGCAACATGAGCTATCTTCATACACGGTGAAAAGGACTAACGTTCGGCCAGTCTGGTACACCCTCGCTAATTCCCGGTATAATTGCCAAAATTTCCAACCGGTTTAGAAACGAACATGACAAAACTCACCTTACAAGAGCAGATGCTGAAAGCGGGCTTAGTGACCAGCAAGAAAATGGCTAAAGTCCAGCGCACGGCAAAAAAATCCCGCGTACAGGCTCGCGAGGCGAGAGAGGCTGTGGAAGAGAACAAGAAAGCGCAGATTGAACGTGACAAGCAGCTCAGCGAACAGCAAAAACAGGCCGTGCTTGCAAAAGAGTTCAAAGCGCAGGTGAAGCAACTGATTGAAATGAACCGTATTACCGTTTCAAAAGGCACGATCACCTTTAACTTCACCGACGGTAATCTGATCAAAAAAATCGACGTCGATAAGCAGACGCAAACCCAGTTGATTAATGGTCGTCTGGCCATTGCGCGCCTGGTGATTAACGCTAACGGTGATTGTGAATACGCGATTATCCCGGCAGTGGTGGCGGATAAAATCGCCCAGCGTGATGCGGAAAGTATTGTTTTGAACAGCGCGCTGAGCCAGGAAGAGCAGGATGAAGACGATCCGTATGCAGACTTCAAAATCCCTGATGATTTGATGTGGTAAGCAACGTTCAGAATGGTGCGTCGTGACGGGCGTTGATCGGTTTTCCGCTCACCGGATGAACAAAATCCAGCCCGCTTGCGTGCAGCATGAGCCGGGGCGTCTGTTCGGTGCCCGGCCATTCAAGACCACCATACAAATCGCAACCGATAATCGGGTGACCTAACTGCTGGCAGTGAATGCGTAGTTGATGGGTTCGCCCGGTCTCCGGGGTAAGCTGCACGCGCGTCAACGGTAACACCGTTCCGTCTTCCTGTTCCTGAAACATTCGCTCTACCACCCGATAACGGGAGCGGGCAGGTTTGCCGTTGATGGCGCAAATCGACATTAGCGGGAACAGCGCCGGATCTTTGGCAATCGGTGCATCAATGACCCCCTCGTTGTTATCCACATGCCCGCAGAGCAGAGCCGTATAAACCTTGTTGATGGCGCGCTGGCTGAACTGATGGCAGAGTGCGGCATTGATCGCCTTATTACGGGCAATCACCATCAGCCCGGAGGTGCCGAAATCAAGACGATGCACCAGCGTGCAGCCGGGGAAGGCCTGTACCAGACGGTAGTGTACAGAATCGAGGTTTTGCGGGTTTTTACCTGAGAGGCTCAACAACCCTGAAGGTTTGTTGATCAGTATAAGGTCGTCATCCTGCCAGAGGATCTCTATTTCCGCAAAGCACGGCGGGGCAATAAAAGTATCAATAATCGCAGACATCAGGCAGCCCGACAGGAGAGTGGGTGCGGATAATAACGAAATGGCGGGAAAAAGAAAAACCCTCTCACCAGGCGGTGAGAGGGGGAAATCTTAGGCGGCTACGAAGTCATCGATAGCGGCTTTCGCATCAGACTGCGCTTTGGTCGCCATTTCCGGGCCGTAAGCGATACCTTCAGCGAACACGAAGTTCACGTCGGTGATGCCGATGAAGCCCAGGAAGACGCTCAGGTACGGTGTAACCAGGTCAGTTGGGGTATCTTTGTGAATACCGCCACGGCTGGTCAGAACCACAGCACGTTTACCTTTAACCAGACCTTCTGGGCCATTCTCGGTGTAACGGAAGGTTACGCCTGCACGCGCTACCAGGTCGAAGTAGTTCTTCAACTGAGTTGAAATGTTGAAGTTGTACATTGGGGCGTTGATCACGATGACGTCGTGCGCCTGCAGCTCAGCAATCAGCTCATCAGAGAGAGCCAGCGCTTCCTGCTGACGTGAGGTCAGTGGGGTGTCGCCTGGACGCAGCGCGCCAACCAGTTCGCCATCCAGCACAGGAATTGGGCGGGCAGCCAGGTCACGTACGGTGATTTCATCAGCAGGATGCTGTTCACGCCACTGCTCAACGAAGTAATCAGACAACTGACCAGACTGAGAGTACCCTGCCAGAATACTGGATTTCAAAACTAATACTTTGCTCATGGGTGATTCCTGTTTTGCATTTGATTGAAGGGGGGGGCCCCGTTGCTTGTTGACACTTTATTCACAATCCTGTCGCAGAGATAGCGCAATATATCGAAGTCTATGTTCGAATTTTTTGAATAAGGCACTGAAAGCGCCAATGTGGTACTCTATAGCAATCATTAAAATGAGATTTTACCCGGCAGAGCACTGCCCGTTAACGCTATGACAGAACAACAAAAATTAACCTTCCCGATGCTCCTGCAACAGCTTGATTCGTTGATGCTGCGCGACAAACAGCGGTTTGCCCGCCGTCTGCACGGGGTCAAGAAGGTTAAAAATCCTGATGCACAACAGGCCATTTACCAGGAGATGGCGAAAGAGATTGAACAGGCAGCAGGGAAGGTTGTGCTGCGCGAAGCCGCACGTCCGGATATCACCTACCCGGAAAACCTGCCTGTCAGCCAGAAAAAACAGGACATCCTTAACGCCGTGCGCGACCACCAGGTGGTGATTGTCGCGGGGGAAACGGGTTCCGGGAAAACCACCCAGTTGCCGAAAATTTGCATGGAGCTGGGGCGCGGTGTGAAAGGGCTGATTGGTCATACGCAGCCGCGTCGTCTGGCGGCGCGTACCGTGGCGAACCGTATTGCCGAAGAGCTGCAAACGGAGCCGGGCGGTTGCATTGGTTACAAGGTGCGATTCAGCGATCACGTTAGCGATAACACCATGGTCAAGCTGATGACCGACGGTATTCTGCTGGCCGAAATCCAGCAGGACAGGCTGCTGATGCAGTACGACACCATCATCATCGATGAAGCGCATGAACGCAGCCTGAATATCGATTTCCTGCTCGGCTACCTGAAAGAGCTGCTGCCACGTCGCCCGGATCTGAAAATCATCATTACTTCCGCGACCATCGACCCGGAACGTTTCTCGAAGCATTTCAACAATGCACCGATTATCGAAGTTTCTGGCCGTACTTTCCCGGTGGAAGTGCGTTATCGCCCGATTGTTGAAGAGGCGGATGATACCGAGCGCGACCAGTTGCAGGCTATTTTCGATGCCGTCGATGAGCTGGGGAACGAAAGCGCAGGCGATATCCTGATCTTTATGAGCGGCGAGCGTGAAATTCGCGATACCGCTGATGCGCTCAGCAAGCGCGACCTGCGCCATACAGAGATCCTGCCGTTGTACGCACGCCTGTCGAACAGTGAACAGAACCGTGTGTTCCAGGCGCACAGCGGGCGTCGCATCGTGCTGGCAACCAACGTGGCGGAAACCTCGCTGACCGTGCCAGGCATTAAATATGTCATCGACCCGGGTACGGCGCGTATCAGCCGCTACAGTTACCGCACCAAAGTTCAGCGTCTGCCGATTGAGCCGGTTTCACAGGCCTCTGCCAACCAGCGTAAAGGGCGCTGTGGCCGTGTATCGGAAGGGATTTGTATTCGCCTCTATTCCGAGGACGATTTCCTGTCGCGCCCGGAATTTACCGACCCGGAGATCCTGCGTACCAACCTGGCGTCCGTCATCCTGCAGATGACCGCGCTGGGGCTGGGTGATATCGCCGCGTTCCCGTTTGTGGAAGCACCGGATAAACGCAACATTCAGGACGGCGTGCGCCTTCTGGAAGAGTTAGGGGCCATCACCACTGACGAACAGGCAACGGCGTATAAACTGACCCCGCAGGGGCGTCAGCTCAGCCAGTTGCCGGTTGACCCGCGTCTGGCACGTATGGTGCTGGAAGCGCAGAAACACGGCTGTGTGCGCGAGGCGATGATCATCACTTCGGCGCTTTCCATTCAGGATCCGCGCGAGCGGCCGATGGATAAACAGCAAGCGTCTGATGAGAAACATCGTCGCTTCCACGATAAAGAATCCGATTTCCTCGCCTTTGTGAACCTGTGGAACTACCTCGGCGAGCAGCAGAAAGCGCTGTCGTCGAACCAGTTCCGCCGCCAGTGTCGTGTGGATTTCCTTAACTACCTGCGCGTGCGCGAGTGGCAGGATATCTACACTCAGCTGCGCCAGGTGGTGAAAGAACTGGGTATTCCGGTGAACAGCGAACCGGCTGAATACCGTGAAATACATATCGCGCTGTTGACCGGTCTGCTGTCCCATATCGGGATGAAAGATGCCGAAAAACAGGAGTTTACCGGCGCACGTAACGCCCGTTTCTCCATCTTCCCTGGCTCTGGTTTATTCAAAAAACCGCCGAAGTGGACCATGGTGGCCGAACTGGTGGAAACCAGCCGTCTGTGGGGGCGTATTGCTGCCCGTATCGATCCTGAATGGGTTGAGCCGGTTGCTCAGCATCTGCTGAAGCGCGCTTACAGTGAACCGCACTGGGAGCGGGCGCAGGGCGCGGTCATGGCGACCGAAAAAGTGACCGTTTATGGCCTGCCGGTAGTGGCGGCGCGTAAGGTTAACTACAGCCAGATTGACCCGGCGCTGTGCCGCGAGCTGTTTATTCGTCATGCGCTGGTTGAAGGCGACTGGCAGACGCGCCACGCGTTCTTCCGTGAAAACCTTAAGCTGCGTGCTGAAGTTGAAGAACTTGAACATAAATCCCGTCGCCGCGACATTCTGGTGGACGATGAAGCACTGTTCGAGTTTTACGACCAGCGCATCAGCCACGATGTGATTTCTGCCCGTCATTTCGACAACTGGTGGAAGAAAGTCAGCAAAGAGACGCCTGACCTGCTCAACTTTGAGAAGAGCATGTTGATCAAGGAAGGGGCGGAGTCGGTCAGCAAGCTCGATTACCCGAACTTCTGGCACCAGGGCAACCTCAAGCTGCGACTGACCTATCAGTTTGAACCGGGAACGGATGCCGATGGTGTAACGGTGCATATCCCGTTGCCGTTGTTAAACCAGGTGGAAGAGTGCGGGTTTGAGTGGCAGATCCCCGGCCTGCGCCGCGAGCTGGTGATTGCGTTGATTAAATCGCTGCCAAAACCGGTGCGCCGTAACTTTGTTCCTGCGCCGAACTATGCCGAAGCATTTTTAGGCCGCGTGACGCCGCTGGAGCTGCCGCTGCTGGATTCTCTTGAACGTGAATTCAGGCGCATGACCGGCACCACTATCGATCGCGATGACTGGAACTGGGATCAGGTGCCCGATCACCTGAAAATCAGTTTCCGCGTGGTGGACGATAAAAACAAAAAACTGCAGGAAGGCCGTTCGCTAACCGAACTGAAAGATGCCCTGAAAGGCAAAGTTCAGGAAACACTCTCTGCCGTCGCGGATGACGGTATCGAGCAGAGCGGGTTGCACATCTGGAGTTTTGGTCAACTGCCGGAAAGCTACGAGCAGAAACGCGGCAACTATAAAGTGAAGGCCTGGCCAGCACTGGTGGATGAGCGTGACAGCGTGGCGATCAAGCTGTTCGATAATCCACAGGAACAACAGCAGATGATGTGGCGCGGACTGCGTCGTTTGCTGCTGCTCAACATCCCGTCGCCGATCAAGTATTTGCACGAGAAGTTACCGAACAAAGCCAAACTGGGTCTGTACTTTAACCCGTACGGCAAGGTGCTGGATCTTATCGACGACTGTATCTCCTGCGGCGTGGATAAGCTGATTAACGAGGCGGGTGGCCCGGTCTGGTCGGAAGAGGCGTTTGTCACGCTGCACGATAAGGTGCGGGCAGAGCTGAACGACACCGTCGTGGAAATTGCTAAACAGGTCGAGCAGATCCTGACAACCGTGTTCAACATCAACAAACGCCTGAAAGGGCGCGTGGATATGACGATGGCGCTTGGGCTATCGGATGTGAAAGCTCAGATGGCGGGGCTGGTTTACCGTGGGTTTGTTACCGGCAATGGCTTTAAACGTCTGGGTGACACCCTGCGTTACCTGCAGGCGATAGAAAAACGTCTGGAGAAAATGGCCATCGACCCACATCGTGACCGCGCGCAGATGCTGAAAGTGGAGAGCGTTCAGCAGACGTGGCAGCAGTGGCTGAACAAGTTACCTCCGGCGCGCCGCGAAGATGAAGACGTGCAGGCGATCCGCTGGATGATTGAAGAGCTGCGCGTCAGCTTCTTCGCTCAGCAGCTGGGAACGCCATATCCGATTTCGGATAAACGTATTTTGCAGGCAATGGAGCAGGTTTCAGCGTAGCAGTTACCCGGGAATCCCTCTCCCGGTGGGATGAGGGTTCCCCCGTAAAGTAATCGGGCAGTGCACAATTCCCTCACCCCTCTGGGGCGAGGGGAACCCTCCGGCACACATGTTCATCCGTTCACTATTGCCAGCGTAAAGCCATCCCACCCCTTCAGACCGACCGTTTGCAGCGCTGTGGCAGTAAGACGTGGATTATCTCCCGTCATCTCAATAAACCGCCGTACGCCCTGTACGCGTGCGTCATCACTTTGGCCGTTAATGACTTCGCCGTCGCGCACGACGTTATCACCGATAATCAACGTGCCCGGACGCGAGTAGTACAGTGCCCACTCAAGGTAGCCGGGATTGTTTGGTTTATCGGCATCAATAAAAATCAGGTCAAACGGGGGAATATCGCCAAATTGTTCGAGGGATTTGAGCGCCGGACCTTCTGTCAGTTCAATGCGCTCATTAAGCCCCGCCAGCTGGATATTCGTGCGTGCCACCTCAGCATGTACCGGGTCAGCTTCGAGTGTCATCAGCTTCCCGTCAGCCGGCAGGGCGCGAGCCATCCAGATGGCGCTGTAAGCACCCAGCGTGCCAATCTCCAGAATGCGTCTTGCCTGTGTCATACGGACAAAGAGGGCCAGAAGCTGCCCCTGATTAGCGGCAACGTCGTGCTCAGGTAAACCGGCACGTTTGTTGTTTTCGAGAACCTGCTGGAGAACCTCATCCTGAGGAATGAGCGAAGAAATCATGTAATTATCGACTGCAGACCATTGTTGTTGCACAGATTGACTCCTTAGTTTCAGGCTTGTCTTAAAGCGTTTCCTGGCCTACTACCTGGTGTCCGATGATTCAGCGTCTGACGTAAAACAGAGTTCAAATGAATATGATTCATTCATGTTAATCATATGTGAATGGAAAAGTTAATGAAAAACGAGCGCTGACAGGGTCACGATGAAATAATCAGCAATCGGTGCTTTTTCACTGGAGGTGAGCGGCGTAATGTTTTGTATGATGGTTAATCGAAAGCATAAAATGCAGGTTAGCCCGGCTGTTTTTGATTATTCCAGAAAGATGGCAATCTGCCGGGGTGACGGGGATGTCGGCTTTCGGAGATATCTCCTGTTCAGCCACGATGTGCGCAGTACTCTGACCCAAACACTGTAAGGATATCACTATGACACGGGCACGTTTCCCTTGTTTACCCGACGCCACACGCCATGCCATTAACATTGTGGGAGAGTGGCTGGCGCAGGACGATCTGCAGAACGATCAGTCCGTTGATCTTGTCATTCTGGCGGGAAATGCGGTTATTCCGACTATCGACGCGGCCTGTCGCGTGGCGGCAGAGCAGGGTGTTCCGCTGCTTATCAGTGGTGGTATCGGCCACTCCACCTCTTTTTTGTATGCCGCGATTGCGCGCCATCCCCGCTATAACACGCTTCCCACCGCTGGGCGCGCTGAAGCCGCCATTCTGGCGGATATCGCGCGTGAGTTCTGGAATATCCCTGCGGAACGGATTCTGGTGGAAGATCAGTCAACCAACTGTGGTGAGAACGCCCGCTTTAGCCGGGAGATGATAAAACGCCTCCGTCTGGCCGCTGAACGCGTGCTGGTGGTTCAGGACCCTACCATGCAGCGACGCACCATGGCGACCTTTGCACGTGTGTGTCGGGACGAGCCTGTATCACCGATGTGGGTAAGCCATCCCGGCGTAACGCCGGTGTTGCAAAATAGCGATGATGGTCTGGTCTTGCGGGGCGGGAATGAAGGCCTTTGGCCTGTTGAACGTTATTTGTCGCTGGTGCTGGGTGAGCTCCCGCGCCTGCATGACGACATTAACGGCTACGGCCCGGCAGGGCGAGATTTTATCGCCCATGTTGAATTTCCTTCAGACGTCGACGTCGCGTGGCGTACCTTGCGCGAGGACGCGATCCTGACCGATGCCCTCGCCAGCCGTTCACTGCTCTGAAGATTCCCCTCTCAGCAGAGAGGGGATGTTGAGTTACAGCGCGGCATACTTATCCAGCGTACGCACCAGCTGTGTGACAAACCCGTATTCGTTGTCGTACCAGGCGACGGTTTTGACCAGTTGCACGTCACCCGCATCTGTCACTTCTGTCTGGGTGGCATCAAATACTGACCCAAAGTGAGAGCCGATCACATCGGAAGAGACAATCTCTTCATCGGTATAACCGAATGATTCATTGTTTTCCGTGGCCCGTTTCAGCGCCTGATGAATCTCCTCGACAGTGACCTTTTTGTTCAGGACAGAAACCAGCTCAGTCACGGAACCGGTCTTGACCGGGACGCGCTGCGCATGACCTTTCAGTTTGCCGCTGAGGGCCGGGATCACCAGACCAATGGCCTTTGCAGCCCCGGTGGTGTGCGGGATGATATTTTCCGCCGCCGCGCGCGAGGCGCGAAGATCTTTCCCGCGCGGGCCATCCACCAGCGCCTGAGTACCGGTATAGGCGTGAATGGTGGTCATGGTACCCACGTTGATACCAAATGCGTCGTTCAGGGCTTTCGCCAGCGGAGCCAGGCAGTTGGTGGTACAGGAGGCGACGGAAATGATCGTATCGCGACTATCGATGGTGTCGTCGTTGACGTTGAACACAATGGTTTTCATCTCACCTGCGGGGGCCGAGATCAGCACTTTTCTGGCTCCTGCATCCAGATGGGCTCTGGATTTCTCTTCCGAAGTATAAAAACCGGTGCATTCCACGACGATATCGACCCCAGCCGCTTTCCACGGAATATGTTTAGCCTCTTTTTCGGCGTAAACCGCGATCGATTTGCCATCGACAATCAGCGAATCTTCGGTGAAATCAACGCTCCACGGAAAGCCGCCGTAGTTAGAATCATGTCTGAGCAGATAGGCCAGAACTTTGGGGGAGGTAAGATCGTTAATGGCAACGACGGTGTTGCTGTCCTGGGTTTCAAGAAGGCGACGAAGTACAAGGCGTCCAATGCGTCCAAATCCGTTAATACCAATTTTACTCATGGTTTACTCCTGGTGAACGTGTCGGTGCGACAGTGTGAACTCATCCAGGCTTAGACCATGACGGGCATGGCGGCAATTGAAGATGCTTCATCCCTGGGGAAGTATTTGAAAAACCATGCAGAAAAGTTAATGAATTTTTAGGGAAAGCTGGTTATGTTGGCGCTGTATTTGTTCTTTATCAGGAAATGACATGCGCACTAAATATACAAGCCTGCAAATAAGCATTCACTGGCTGGTGTTTCTGTTAATTATCGTGGCCTACTGTGCAATGGAGTTCAGAGGCTTTTTCCCCCGTACCGCCCGTCCCCTGATTAATATGATCCACGCCTCGTGCGGTATCGCGATTCTGGTGCTGATGGTGACGCGCCTGCTGGTTCGCCTCAAATTCCGCTCACCGCCGATCCAGCCGAAGCCTAAAGCGATGGTGACAGGGTTATCCCATCTGGGGCATCTGGTTGTTTATCTGCTGTTTATCGCCTTACCGTTGGTGGGTATTATGATGATGTATAACCGTGGTAATGACTGGTTTGCCTTTGGCATGGTGATGCCGTACGCGGCGGAATCGAATTTTGACCTGGTGGACGTTCTGAAAGAGTGGCACGTGACGCTGGCCAATCTGGGGTATTTTATCATTGGCCTGCACGCACTGGCGGCGCTGATGCATCACTACTTCTGGAAAGACAACACGCTTCTGCGCATGATGCCGAAAAAAAGCCAGACCCCATGATTTTTATGCCCTGCGGTGAACTGCAGGGCATCCTTCACGTCTGATTATTGCAGATGGGCGCGTTCTTCTGGCGTCAATTCCAGCGACTGGGTTGACCCTGTCTCTGATGATTTCACTGCCGCCTCCAGCACTGCCATGACCGCTAATGCCTCAACAGGATGAACCGGGTTATCGATCTTACCTGTCAGCGCATCGCGTACATTGATGTAATACTGGCGCTGGTCGCCTTTCGGGGTTTTAACCGCCTGCGCGTCGCCGCTGGCACCAAACAGCAGCATATCGTCGCTGTCTTCCCCCCAGCTTTCGCTACCTGGAATAACGCCAGCCAGCAGTTGCGCCTCCTGTTGGTCAATTCTGGCTTTTACCACGCTGCCTTTATCCCCGTGGACGGTAAAACGGGATGTCCCGCCCGCAACCAGCATGCTGCAATGCAGAATGACCTTGTGCTCCGGGTAATTTAATACAACGTGTGCCCAGTCATTAATTTCTGCGCCGTCGCGCAGTGTCGCAATATTGCCCTGAACGGACTGAGGCAGGCCAAAGAGCTGCAGCGTCTGGTCGATCAGGTGCGGCCCCAGGTCAAACCACAAACCACTCCCCGGGACGTTTTGCTCTCTCCAGCGCACGCGAACTTCCGGGCGGAAACGATCGATATGTGACTCAAGGTGTTTAATCTTACCGAGACTGCCTTGTTCAATAACCTGCTTAATACCGAGGAAATCGCTGTCCCAGCGGCGGTTGTGGAAGACGGAGAGCAGCAGCTGCTTTTCATCAGCCAGGGCAATCAGGTCGCGTGCTTCCTGCATATCAAGGGTGAATGGTTTATCCACCACCACATGTTTGCCTGAGTTGAGGGCAAGCGTCGCCAGCGGCGCATGAGTTGCGTTAGGGGAGGCTATTACCACCAGGTCAACATCCGGATGCTGGATTGCCTCTTCGGGGGACGCCACAACGGTCACATCCGGGATATCACGTTTGACCTTTTCTTCATCGCGAGATGAAACCACCGCCAGCTTAAGTCCTTCAACCGACTGGATCAGCGGAGCATGGAAGGTTTTACCCACAAATCCATACCCGATCAGTGCAATGTTAATTGTCTTCATTTTATTCATGACCTTCTCCACATTATTACGCGTCTGCAAGGGTGATTTGCAATGCGTCAGTATCCCCGGCTTCAGCCCAGGGACGGTCTAAAAACAGTTGATGAATGTCGGATAACCCGCAAACCAGATGCGGTTCACAGTGGTTTAATTTCAAATGGTCGGCGACGATCCAGTGTTCATGGCTTGCCGCCAGCATGGCTCGTTTGACTTCCGCATCGGCTTCTGTGCTGGCGCTCAGGCCGAGCCGGGCGTGAATGGCGCACGCGCCGAGGATAGCAATGTCCGCCCGGTAGCGGGACAGCAGGGATAGCGTGGCACTTCCGGCAAACAGGCGCTGCTTCTGATCCCATTTTCCGCCGAGCAGGATCAGCCCGATATCTTCCCGGTCGCTAAAATGCTGCGCGATATCCAGCGAGGGGGTGATCACCGTCAATGGCCCCTTAAGAAAACGCGCAACCGCCATCACCGTGCTGCCGGCATCCAGAAACAGCGTCGACCCGGCAGGGACGCTTTCCGCCACCCGTTTTCCCAGACGTTGCTTGGTTTCAGGCAGCAGCGTATTTCTGCCCTGGCGATCCATTGCCGGGAGATTAAGCGCGATAGCCCCGCCGTGGTTCTTCTGTGCCAGACCCTGTTTTTCGAGGTCGGTCAAATCACGGCGGATAGTATCAGCAGAAACCTGCAGCTTTTCTGCAAGCTCAGTAATACTGGCTTGGCCCTGTTCACTCAGAATATCAATGACATATTTTTGCCTGGCGGTTTTGTGCATGTTTCTTTTAATCCTGCAAAATGTCGCAATAAATCGCATATTACAGCATTTTGCGGGAAAGGGAATATCAGATGCAATGGACGGTTTACATAAACAAATAACTCAAATACCATACCCCCCTATAGTATCTTAAGGAGAGCCGTATGCCGCATTCACCCGAAGATAAAAAGCGTATTCTGACCCGCGTTCGCCGCATTCGGGGGCAGGTCGATGCGCTTGAGCGCGCGCTGGAATCAGGCGATCCCTGTCTGGCTATCCTGCAGCAAATTGCCGCCGTGCGCGGTGCTGCCAATGGCCTGATGGGCGAGATGGTCGAAATTCACCTCAAAGATGAGCTGGTGACGGGGGAGACAACCCCGGATCAGCGGGCAGTTCGGATGGCAGAAGTCGGCCATTTACTGCGCTCTTATCTAAAATAAACCCACAGACCTCACAACAAGGGAAGAGACACTATGAAATCTCGCGCAGCTGTCGCGTTCGGCCCAGGCCAGCCGCTGAAAATCGTTGAAATTGATGTCGCACCGCCGAAAAAAGGCGAAGTGCTGATCAAAATTACCCATACCGGCGTGTGTCATACCGATGCATTCACCCTGTCAGGGGATGATCCTGAAGGCGTATTCCCGGCAGTGCTCGGCCATGAAGGTGGTGGGATCGTGGTGGAAGTGGGCGAGGGTGTGACCAGCCTGAAGCCAGGCGATCACGTCATTCCGCTGTACACTGCGGAATGTGGCGAGTGTAAGTTCTGTAAATCCGGTAAAACCAACCTCTGCCAGGCCGTGCGTGCGACGCAGGGGAAAGGGCTGATGCCGGACGGTACCACCCGTTTCTCTTACAACGGTGAGCCGGTTTATCACTACATGGGGACCAGTACCTTCAGTGAGTACACCGTCTGCGCGGAGATCTCGCTGGCAAAAGTGAACCCGCAGGCTCCGCTGGACAAAGTCTGTCTGTTGGGTTGCGGTGTGACCACCGGGATCGGCGCGGTGCATAACACGGCGAAAGTCAAAGAGGGAGACACCGTTGCGGTGTTCGGTCTCGGTGGCATTGGTCTGGCGGTTATCCAGGGAGCGGTACAGGCAAAAGCCGGTCGTATCATTGCGGTTGATACCAATCCGGAGAAATTCCGGCTGGCGGGTGAAATGGGGGCGACCGATTTCGTGAACCCGAAAGATGACGAAAAACCGGTTCAGGACGTCATTGTTGAACTGACTGACGGTGGTGTCGATTTCAGCTTTGAATGCATTGGTAACGTTGACGTGATGCGTTCTGCCCTCGAATGTTGCCATAAAGGCTGGGGTGAGAGCGTTATCATTGGCGTGGCAGGTGCAGGTCAGGAGATCAAAACGCGTCCGTTCCAGCTGGTGACGGGGCGTGTATGGCGTGGTTCGGCATTCGGTGGCGTGAAAGGTCGCACCCAACTGCCGGGCATGGTTGAAGATGCGATGGCCGGGAAAATTCAGCTCGATCCGTTCATCACCCATCGCCTGCCGCTGGAACAGATCAATGAAGCATTCGATCTGATGCACGAAGGAAAGTCCATTCGTACCGTCATCCATTTCGGCGACAACTAATTATTCTGCCAGCGGTTTTTGCCGCTGGCCTTTCTTTAATAATCTTCTCTAAAGTGTGACCTGTCTTGCGCTTTTCGCCATAATCAAATTTCCTGCCGTGCCGATGACTATTTTACAGGCGTGTTTATACGCATCTTACCTACAAGAGAGTCGACGGTCATGGACAACACAACTTCGATGCAGGCGCAGCAAAAGCTGAGCTTCTTGCATCACATCAGGCTGGTTCCGCTGTTTTCCTCCATTCTCGGTGGCATCATTCTTCTGTTTGCCTTGAGCTCAGGCCTGGCGGGCTATTTCCTGTTGAAAGCGGATACCGATCAGCAGGATGTCACATCAGAAATTCAGGTTCGTCTGGGTTTATCAAACAGCTCTAACCACCTGCGAACCGCGCGTATCAACATGATCCATGCAGGTGCGGCAAGCCGTATCGCTGAAATGGAGGCGATGAAGCAAAACATCAGTGAAGCAGAAACGCGTATTAAGCAGTCGCAGGAGGGATTTAACGCGTACATGAATCGCGCTGTGCGCACACCTGCCGACGAAGCGCTGGATGCTGACATAAAAGCGCATTATGACGCGTATATCGCCGGTCTTCAGCCGATGCTCAAATTTGCCAAAAACGGCATGTTTGAAGCCATCATTAACCACGAAAATGACATTGCGCGTCCGCTGGATGACGCCTATAACGACGTGTTGTTGAAGGCGATTAAAATCCGTACCGATCGTGCCAACGCATTGACAGCAGAGGCACATACCCGAACACAACTGGGGCTGATGTTTATGATCGGTGCGTTCGGGCTGGCACTGGTGCTGACGGTCATGACCTTCATCGTACTGCGCCGCACGGTGATCAACCCGCTGCAACGTGCTGCAACGCGCATTGAGAATATCGCTAAAGGCGATCTGACCATGTCGGAGGATGTGGCAGGGCGTAGCGAAATCGGGCGTCTGACGCGCGATCTGCAAATCATGCAGCGCTCTCTGGTGACCACGGTAGGCACCGTGCGTCAGGGAGCGGAAGAGATCTACCGCGGCACCAGCGAGATTTCTGCCGGTAACACCGACCTCTCTTCACGCACCGAGCAGCAGGCCGCCGCCATTGAACAGACGGCAGCCAGCATGGAACAGCTGACGGCAACCGTGAAGCAAAACGCCGATAACGCACATCATGCAAGCAAGCTGGCGGAAGATGCCTCTGGCAAAGCCAGCCGCGGTGGTCAGATGGTTTCCGGCGTGGTGAAAACAATGGGTAACATTTCCACCAGTTCGAAGAAAATCTCTGAAATTACCGCAGTCATTAACAGCATTGCGTTCCAGACTAATATCCTGGCACTCAACGCCGCGGTAGAAGCCGCACGAGCGGGTGAGCAAGGCCGTGGTTTTGCGGTGGTGGCGAGTGAGGTGCGTACTCTGGCAAGTCGCAGTGCGAATGCAGCAAAAGAGATTGAAAGTCTGATCAACGAATCCGTGTCACTGATTGACCAGGGTTCCGGCGAGGTGGTGGCTGCGGGCAACACCATGAATGAAATTGTCGAGGCGGTTAAACGCGTCACCGATATTATGCTGGAGATTGCCGCTGCGTCTGACGAACAGAGCCGGGGTATTGTGCAGGTGAGCCAGGCGATTTCGGAGATGGATAAAGTCACCCAGCAGAACGCCTCGCTGGTGGAAGAAGCCTCTGCAGCCGCGGCATCGCTCGAAGAGCAGGGTGCGCGTCTGACTGAGGCCGTCGGAGCGTTTCGGTTGAGTGGTAAAACACAGGGGCGTGGACAACCTCAGACCTCTGTGGCCGTAAAACCTGCGGCGTTACGTCCAACGGTCGCGGATAACGGGGATAACTGGGAAACGTTCTGAGTTCGCTACCCGGAAAAAAAGGGTCATATGATCTAATGCTTGTCAGTTAAGCATGGTGGATAATTCCGTTCACCTTAATATCCGCAGAAAATAATACGCTCACAACCTGTGAACGGGACAAGGGGGCCACCGCGGCCCCCTTGCCAATCCCCGCGGCCCCGCAGAGAAATCGGTGCTTCGCACTGCGCTCACCTCCCGACCGGCTGCCTGCGGTCGGCTCGACTCAACATCCTGTCTCGTTTCGCCTCTGGCCGCCATCCCTGGCGTCCAGCCCTTGTCATCCGGTCTCCGGTTCGCCGATTTCAGCGGGGACTCAACACCCGTGCCACATTCAGGCGATGAAGAAGGTTGAGGGAGCGTGAGTCCGGCTGAAAATCGCCGAAGCGTTTCCTGGAGGCCGGGGCGAGGCGCAGGGATGCGCCGAGAGGGCATTGCCTGCAGGGATGCAGGCTAATGCCCGACCCGAAGCCGGAAGGAATAAGCTGAGGGTACCGCGAAGCGGCGATTTTCTTTGCCGGGAGACGGGATTGTTAAGGGGGCGCGATAGCCCCCTTAACACGTTCACCGCAGCGGATTATGCAGGTAGCAGAATGTCTGAGTGAACGGAACGATACCACTGAAATAACAAAGTACTCTGGTGTCGCTTAACTGACTGGTATTAGATCATCTGATCCCTTTTTTTATGCCGTCCGCTTAACAGGGGCCATCAGGCTGGCATTGATTTTCGGATCGCGCTGAGCAGCGTTTGTGCGCCTGATGAGAGTGGGGCATCTACCCGGGTGAGGATCCCAATAGGTTCACCCGCCCCCGGCGATGTGACCGGCAGTGCTGTTAGTGTACCCCGGCGTAAATCGTCTTTTACCGCGCCGGAAGGCACGAACCAGACGTAATCAAAATCTACGGTGAGCTGGCGTGAAAGAGAGGCCGACAGCGTTTCAATACAACCTGAAGGTAGCTTGCAGCCCTGCATCTCTAATAACGCCTCGGCGTTCTGGCGCGGAACTGTACCTTTTGGTGACACCACTACAGGCCACTCCATGACGCGGCTTAAGGTGACGGTGTCCTGCAGCAACGGGTGGTTGGGACGCACGACCAGCTTCAGTGATTCCAGGAACAGCAGTTCGTAATTAAGCCCCCCCATCAGTTCAGGATCGGACATGCGCCCAATGCCGAGATCCAGCTCGCCGGATTTCAGCCCCGCGAGCAGCATGGTGTTATTCATGGTCGCGACCTGGATCGTCGTATGCTTTTGCTGCTTGTGGAACTGACCAATAACGGCAGGCAAAATCCCCAGCGCAGCCGTAGGCAGAGCGCCAACGCGCACAATCTCGCTGGTGTGCTCCTCTTTACGGTTCAACGCCTGACCTGCGGTGTTGAGAGCATCCAGAACCTTGACGGCGTGCGTCAGGAATTGTTCCCCCACAAGCGTAAGTTGTGCGCCCAGGCGACCACGATCGAAAAGCCGGGTTCCGGTGAGTTGTTCCAGCTCGTTTAGCGTTTTTGAGAGGGCGGGCTGGCTAAGGTTAAGAGTTTCAGCCGCTCGCCCCAGCGTTCCCTGTTGAGCGACGGCCACAAATGTATGCAAATGGCGCAAGCGTATGCGCTGACTGAACAGACCATTTTTTTCCATAGGCGATGTTAAAAACAGAGCGGTGCGGGTGACAAGTTAAGTTGTTTAATTTTGATAACCTGATAGCAAAATATTTTTAACATTTGATCTGTTTGAGTTACAAGCTGTTTTTCGCGCCGCGCAATTTTCCCTCATGAGCCAGGGTTCTGAGTTTGTTCCGGAAAGAGCAGGCTTTAACCACTCGCCTGTCCAGATCACAAATCGTAAATTCTTCCCGCCAGAAAGAACGGGCTTCTCTACACTCCAGGTAATATTCACTGGAGGCATGACATCATGGCGAACACCATCACGGCTGATGATATTCGGGAACACTTTTCGCAGGCTATGTCGGCGATGTACCAGCAGGAAGTTCCGCAGTACGGCACATTGCTTGAACTGGTTGCGGACGTAAACCTGGCGGTTCTGGAAAATAACCCGCTCTTACATGAACAACTGGCGAACTCAGATGAACTGGCGCGTCTGAATGTTGAGCGCCACGGTGCGATCCGTGTCGGTACTGCGCTTGAACTTTCAACATTACGTCGCATGTTTGCCATTATGGGCATGTACCCGGTCAGCTATTACGACCTCTCCCAGGCAGGGGTTCCCGTCCACTCGACGGCGTTCCGGCCGGTGGAGGATGCAGCACTTTGCCGTAATCCATTTCGTATTTTCACATCGCTGCTACGTCTTGAGTTGATTGAAAATGTCGCCCTGCGCGAACGGGCGGCGGAGATCCTCTCACGGCGAAACATCTTCACGCCACGCTGTCTGGAACTTATTGAACTGCATGAATCAACCGGGCAGTTCACCGACGCACAGGCGCGTGAGTTTGTTCAGGAAGCACTGGAAACCTTCCGCTGGCACCGCCATGCGACGGTCGATCAGGAAACCTACCTGGCACTGCATAATGAACACCGCCTGATTGCCGACGTGGTCTGTTTCCCCGGTTGCCACATCAACCATCTCACACCGCGCACGCTGGATATCGACCGGGTGCAGGAGCTGATGCCGAAGTACGGTATTGAGCCAAAAATTTTGATTGAAGGGCCGCCGCGTCGAGAGGTGCCAGTTTTGCTACGTCAGACCAGCTTTAAAGCGCTGGAGGAACCGGTGTTCTTTGCCGGGGAACATAAAGGCACCCATACCGCCCGGTTTGGTGAAATTGAGCAGCGCGGCGTCGCACTCACGCCGAAAGGCCGCGAACTGTACGATAGTTTGCTCGGGCAGGCCGGGACGGGCAAAGACAACCTGACGCACCAGCTGCATTTGCAGGATATCTTTAGCGCTTTCCCGGACAGCGAAATGTTAATGCGCCGTCAGGAGCTGGCGTATTTCCGCTATCGCCTGACACCCGCAGGGGAAGCGCATCGCCATGCGTTTCGTCCGGGCGACGATCCGCAGCCACTGATTGAGCGCGGGTGGGTGGTCGCACAGCCGATCACCTACGAAGATTTTCTGCCGGTCAGTGCAGCAGGGATTTTTCAGTCGAACCTCGGTAATGAAACTCAGGCGCGAAGCCATGGTAATGCCAGCCGCGAGGCTTTTGAAGCGGCGCTGGGAAGCCCGGTCTATGACGAGTTTACCCTTTACCAGGAGGCGGAAACACGCAGCAAACAGCGTTGCGGTTTACTCTGAAATCGTTACTCTGCTGGGGTGTGATGGAAAAAGAAGGTGGTTATGAAAAATTCCTCCGCCCCCGTGGCTGAAACGCTGCAGGGCGCTCTGACGGGTTTTACCGATGACAATGTTCACGTCTGGTGCGGCATACCCTATGCTGCACCGCCTGTTGGTCAGTGGCGCTGGCGTTCCCCGCAACCGCCCGAACGCTGGGACGGTGTGCGGCAGGCGACGACGTTTTCTGCCTCAAGCTGGCAAAGCAGTGAGTATTGCCAGGAACTTGGCGGCGGCGATCCCGGTCAATTTTCTGAAGATTGTCTTTACCTCAACGTCTGGTCGCCGGCCACGCACCAGGCTCCGCTTCCGGTGATGGTCTGGCTGCACGGCGGTGGGTTTACCATCGGCGCGGGTGGGCTTCCACCGTATAACGGCAAAGCGCTGGCAGAACGTGGCGTGGTTGTCGTGACCCTCAATTACCGTCTCGGGCATCTCGGCTTTTTCGCCCATCCTGCGCTGGAGGGAGAAGAAGATCGCGTGGTGCATAATTTTGCGTTGCTCGACCAGATTGCGGCGCTGGACTGGGTGCGGGACAATATTGCCGCGTTTGGCGGCGATCCGAACAACATCACGCTGTTTGGCGAATCAGCCGGTGCGCGCAGTGTGTTGTCACTGCTGGCATCTCCTCTGGCGGAGGGGGCATTCCATAAAGCGATTGTGCAAAGCGGGTACACGTTACCGGACACGCCGCGCGAGCAGGCAATGCAAAAAGGGGAAGCGCTGGCCACACATTTTGGCCTTGAAAACGCCAGCGCGGAGCAGTTGCGCGCCATTCCGCCAGAGGCGTTCTGGTCTCTGACGGCTCCGCTGAACATTGCCCCTGCGCCGGTGGTGGGAGATTGTGTCCTGCCGGAAGCGATGCTCGATATGTTCTTTGCTGCCCGCCAGCATCCGGTTCCGGTCATGATTGGCTCTAACAGCGATGAGGCCAGCGTGATGGCGGTATTTGGCATCGATCTTGCCGGGCAAATTCAGAAGCTTCGCCGTGAACGACGTTTTGGCCTGGGGTTGATTAAGCTGCTCTATCCGGGTGTGAAGGGGGATGAGGAGCTGGGCAGGCAGGTGTGTCGTGATATGGCTTTCACCACGATGGGATATGTGGTGATGCAGGCTCAGCAACGCGTCGGCGCGCCGTGCTGGCGCTACTGGTTTGATTATGTGGCGGAAGCGGAACATGCGACTTATGTCAACGGTGCCTGGCACGGTAACGAAGTGCCTTATGTTTTTGACACGCTTGGACAGATAGAACCTTCCCGCCAGTATGTCAACGCCCGCGATCTACAGTTTTCTGCAAACGTAGCCGACTACTGGGTAAGCTTTGCACGTGACGCCCACAGTAGCCGTGATATCCTCCCGGGGCCGACGCACTGGCCCGCCTGCCGCAAAGGCCGCGATGTGTTGCTACGTATTGGCGTGAATAAACATGCAGGTTTCAGGCTTGAGAACCGCTTTATGCGCGCCCGCATGAGTCTCTTTAAGCGAGTGATGAAGCACCACGTCAGCCTCGACTGAGCAGGCAGGAACGAAACGCCGCCAGGCCATGTTCGGGGCCTGGCGATTCGCGTAACACCAGCCGATAGCTCGCACCGGTTTTAATGCTCGTCTCAAAAGGCCGCGCCAGCCTTCCGGCGCGGACATCCTCTTCCACCAGTGTCTCGTCGGCGATGGCAATGCCCAACCCCTGAATGGCGGCAGTAATGGCGAGATCCATCGTATCGAAGTGTTGATTTTTGTGCATGACAAATGTCGGATGCGTCTGTTTCGCCAGCCACAATGACCAGTCAGTCTTATCCCTTGTCGGGTGGAGAAACGTCAGTGACTCCAGCGCCGCCCCCGCCCGCAACGGGCTGAGTACCGGGGTTAAGGCCTCTTCAAACAGCAGATCGCCCGCACTCATGTGGGTGCCGAAAACAATGGCCGCGTCGTAGGATTCGGTTTTGAAATTGACGTTGTGATCGGTGGTCGTGGTTAAGGCGATTTGCAGATCAGGCTGCTCGCGCTCGACCTCCAGCAGACGGGGTACCAGCCAGCGCATGGCACAGGTAGGCGCTTTCAGACGGATCACGGTTTGCTGGGCACGGGCCTGCAGGGCCACGGTAAGCAGATGCTCAAAAGCGGATTGCAGCTCCGGAAGCAGGGCACTGCCTTGCGGGGAGAGGCGCAGACCGCGTGAATGACGCTCAAATAAGGGAAAACCAAACCACGCTTCAAGGGCGGCAATTTTGCGGCTCACGGCTCCCTGAGTCAGGCAAAGCTCTCTGGCAGCATGGGTGAGATTAAGGTGACGCGCGGTTTTCAAAAACGCGTCAACCGCATTGAGCGGGAATGAACGGCGCGACATAGAACACCTCAGTTATGCATTTTTCTCATGGCTATTATGACAACAATTCGATTGTCCCGACAACGCACTTATTGTTTGAATAGTTATGCAATATCCACGAGAAGGGACAGATGATGACTTTGAAAACCCCGGTGCAAGCCCGTTCCAAACTGCCTGACGTTGGTACCACCATTTTTACCGTTATCGGTCAGCTCTCTGCCCGGCATAACGCCATCAACCTTTCTCAGGGTGCGCCGAATTTTTCCTGCGACCCGAAACTGATAGCCGGCGTGACCCGTGCGATGGAAGCCGGGCATAACCAGTACGCGGCGATGACCGGCCTGCAGCCATTGAAGGAGCGTATCGCGGAAAAAATCGCCACCCTTTACGGCACACAGTATGACCCGGGCAGCGAGGTACTGGTCACGGCCAGCGCCAGTGAAGGGCTTTACTCGGCAATCAGCGGACTGGTGCATCCGGGTGATGAGGTGATTTACTTCGAGCCGTCATTTGACAGCTATGCGCCAATTGTGCGCCTGCAGGGGGCCACACCGGTTGCCATCAAGCTGACCGTGCCAGACTTTGCCGTTAACTGGGATGAAGTCCGGGCAGCAATCACCCCGCGAACGCGCATGATCATCATCAACACGCCGCATAACCCGAGTGGCCAGGTGTTTTCAGCGCATGACCTGCAACAGCTGGCGGCGGTGACCCGTAATACCAATATCATTATTTTGTCTGACGAAGTGTATGAACATGTGGTGTTTGACGGTGAACCGCACCACGGGATGGCCACGCACCCGCAACTGGCGGAGCGGAGCGTCATTATCTCATCTTTCGGAAAAACCTATCACGTCACTGGCTGGCGCGTAGGGTATTGTGTTGCGCCAGCGGTACTGATGGACGAAATCTGCAAGGTCCATCAATTTCTGATGTTTTCTGCCGATACCCCCATGCAGCACGCGTTTGCCGAACATATGACCGATCCGCAAACCTGGCTGTCGCTGGCGGCGTTTTATCAGCGTAAGCGCGACCTGCTGCAAAATTTGTTGAGTGATTCACCGTTCAGACTGCTGCCGAGTGCCGGTTCATTCTTCCTGCTGGCGGATTACAGCCATTTCAGCGAGGAGAGTGACAGCGACATGGTGAAACGGCTGATTACTGAATACGGTGTTGCCACGATCCCGCTGTCGGCGTTTTATGCTGACGGCACAGATAATAAATTGATCCGTCTCTCTTTTGCGAAAGATGAGGCGACGTTACGGGCAGGTGCCCAGGCCCTGTGTCGGGTTAAACCACGCTAAGTGCCTATCCCATTAGGCTCGAAGGAGTTGTTGATGAAATTACGCGCGTTAGTTGTCGGCATGGGATTGCTGTGTACGTTTTCGTCGTTCGCCGCCACTGAGCTGCGTTACGGGCTGGAAGCGGAATATCCACCGTTTGAGAGCCGTAATGCCTCCGGTGAGCTGGAAGGGTTTGACGTTGAGCTGGGCAAGGCGATTTGCAACGCAGCCGCGCTGAAATGTAGCTGGGTTGAAACATCATTTGATGCGTTGATCCCGGGACTGGCGGCGAAGAAATTTGATGCTATTAACTCGGCGATGAACATCACCGAACAGCGGCGCAAGAGCATTGATTTTACCCAGCCTATCTACCGTATCCCTTCCCAGCTCGTCGGCAAGGCCGGCACGGCGGTTGAGGCAACGCCTGAAGGGCTGAAAGGCAAAACCATCGGCGTGCTGCAGGGCTCGATTCAGGAAACCTATGCTAAAGAGCACTGGGAAAAACACGGTGTCACCGTAGTGTCTTACAAAGATCAGAACATGGCGTGGGGAGATTTGCTGAATGGCCGCATTGATGCCTCGCTGGTGATGTCAGCTGCCGGGCAGGCAGGTTTCCTCAGCAAGCCGCAGGGTAAAGGGTTTGGTTTTATCGGCAAACCGGTGTCTGACGACACGATCCTGGGCAGCGGTATCGGCTTTGGGTTGCGTAAGGGGGATGAGGCTACCCAAAAGCAACTTAATGCCGCAATCGATAAAGTGCGTGCCGACGGCACGATCGCCAGACTCGCTGATAAGTACTTCCCGGGTATCGATGTCAGCGTAAAATAAGCGTCTCGTTTGGTCCCGGCTGTTGATGTCCAGCCGGGACTCTTTTATACCGCGCTTTACATCACTTCCGTGCTGTTCCGGTCGACAGAAAATATTTCTCACTTTGTTCATATAATCACCTGGCAACAATTGGATTCTTAACCGTTTTTGTTTAGGCTGTGCGTTCTTTCTTGCCGTCGTTTCGCCACTCGCGAAATACATTCACACGACCATAAGGACGTTTTTCCAGGCATGAATCGCAGACGTTTTTTAAAAGGCTCGCTGGCAATGGCTGCCCTGAGCGGCACATCTGGCCTTGCTTCTCTGTTTTCCCAGGCGGCATACGCTGCTGACTCTGATATTGCTGACGGTCAGAGCCATCGTTTTGATTTCTCCGTACTGCAATCTATGGCGCATGATCTGGCAAAAACCCCGTGGGGGGGTGCACCGCGTCCGCTACCGGAAACGCTGGCAACCATGACGCCGCAGGCGTACAACGCCATTCGATACGATGAAAAGCAGTCACTGTGGAATAATATTGAAGGCCGTCAGCTTGACGTGCAGTTCTTCCATATGGGGATGGGTTTCCGCCGCCGTGTGCGCATGTTCTCACTGGATCAATCCACGTCTCAGGCGCGTGAGATCCACTTCCGGCCGGAGCTGTTCAGTTACGGTGACACCGGTGTGGATACCAAACAGCTGGAAGGGCAAAGCGATCTCGGTTTTGCGGGTTTTCGCGCCTTTAAAGCGCCTGAGCTGGCGCGTCGCGATATTGTCTCGTTCCTGGGGGCAAGCTATTTCCGCGCGGTTGACGATACCTACCAGTACGGTCTTTCTGCCCGTGGTCTGGCGGTGGATACCTTTACCGATACGCCGGAAGAGTTTCCTGATTTCACCGCGTTCTGGTTTGAAACCGTCAAACCGGGCGACACCACCTTTACCGTTTATACGCTGCTGGATAGCCCAAGCATCACCGGTGCCTATAAGTTCGTGATCCACTGTGAGAAGAGTCAGGTGATCATGGAGGTGGAAAACCATCTCTATGCGCGTAAGAACATCAAACAGCTGGGCATCGCGCCGATGACCAGTATGTTCAGCTGCGGTAATAACGAACGCCGCATGTGCGACACCATTCACCCACAAATTCATGACTCCGACCGTCTGGCGATGTGGCGTGGTAACGGCGAGTGGATCTGCCGCCCGCTGAACAACCCGCAGAAACTGCAGTTCAATGCCTATGTCGACAAAAATCCGAAAGGGTTTGGCTTGCTGCAGCTTGACCGTGATTTCTCCCACTATCAGGACATCATGGGCTGGTATAACAAACGCCCAAGCCTGTGGGTTGAACCGCGCAACAACTGGGGCAAAGGCGCAGTTGGCCTGATGGAGATCCCGACCACGGGTGAAACGCTGGATAACGTGGTGTGCTTCTGGCAGCCAGAGAAACCAGTGGAAGCAGGCGATGAGCTGGACTTCAAATATCGTCTTTACTGGAGCGCGCAGCCACCTGTGCGTTCGCCGCTGGCGAATGTCTACGCGACCCGTACCGGTATGGGCGGTTTCCCGGAAGGCTGGGCACCTGGTGAAAACTATCCGAAAGTGTGGGCCCGTCGCTTTGCTATCGACTTCGTCGGTGGCGATCTGAAGGCCGCCGCGCCGAAAGGGATTGAACCGGTGATCACGCTTTCCAGTGGTGAAGCGAAGCAGATTGAGATCCTCTACGTCGAGCCGTTTGACGGGTATCGCATTCTGTTTGACTGGTACCCAACGTCTGATTCAACAGATCCGGTGGATATGCGTCTGTTCCTGCGCTGCCAGGGGGAGGCTATCAGCGAAACCTGGTTGTATCAGTACTTCCCGCCTGCGCCGGATAAACGTCACTACGTTGACGACCGGGTTATGCGTTAATCGGGTGGAAATCTGCCGGGTGGCGCTATGCTAACCCGGCATACAACAACTTCGCTATAAAGCCCCCAGTAACGGCGTGCGGGTGATCCGCTGATTGCCGTTAATCACTTTTTCACCGCGCAGGTGAATATTTTCGCCCGCAAAAGCCTCAATGACCACATCGTCGGTAACATCCACCCGGTGCTCAATTAACACATCACCACTGATCCGTGCGCGTCCCTGAATGACAACCCGGTCGTCAAGCATGATTGGCCCGCCGCGTAACCACGCCTGGCCGCCGATCAGCACATGGTGCTTAATGATGCAGTTGCCTTCGACCACCGCATTCTCCGCCACCTGAGAGCTGTAGCGCACGGTAGGAATGGCATCCTCGCCAAAACCGGCAATCAGACGCGCATTGCCATACACTTTTGCACAGTCGCAAACCCAGACGTTATTGAGATCGTTGCCCTCGAGAATGGCATTGTCGAACACTTCGGCGCGGTGCTCAATAAACGCATAATTCACCAGCGCCTCGCCGTAGATTTGCGCCTGATGCACAACGTGTGATCGGCTCACAGTGGCTTTATCGTAGATTTTAAGGATCTGATCGTGGTCAGGCGTAAGCCCTTTGGCCGCAATAACCATGCTGTTGTGAAGCACGCGGGCATCGCCGTAAATATGGCATTCGCCACGCACGCTGGAATGCTGAATGGTGACGTTGTCACTTATTTGCGCCCCATGACTGACCTGAGCGCCATCCAGCCAGCTGTTACCGCCAATACGGGCGTGATGGCTAACGACGCAAGGCAGGGTAAGACGGGCATTATCAGACACAGTGGCTCCGGCAAACACCACGCTGTTTTCGTCGTAGATCCAGCAGTGCCCCTCTTGTGCGAGGGCGCTCTCATCGTCAATCCAGCCGCCTTTTGTCCCGCAGACAATGTCGTTAAAATCAGCGGTGGCGATAATTTGTCGCAGGGTGGTCGAGCGCTTTGTCTCACCGTTTTGCCATTGCCAGAGGCGGGTTTCGTCGCTAAGCCGGTACTTTTTCATGATGTTATCTCTGATAAGCGTCTTAACTAAACGTAGCAAACTTTCGGCTTTGCGAAGTGCTGGCATCCGCTGCGGAAACCCCTTAAAATGGCATTTAAAATACATTTTAAAATTTAAAATAAATGCATAAAACTAACAAAGCTCAACAAGTCCTTAACTTACCCGCGGGCTACTTTGGTATGGTGCTGGGAACCATTGGTATGGGCTTCGCCTGGCGTTACGCCAGTACTATCTGGCCGGTGACGCGCTGGCCGGGAGAGTGTCTGGTTGCCCTGGCAGTGGGGATCTGGTTTTTGCTGACAGTGGCATTTATCACCCGCGCGATCCGTTTTCCGCACAGCGTACTGGCGGAAATGCGTCATCCGGTGATGAGCAGTTTTGTCAGCCTTTTTCCCGCCACGACCATGCTGGTGGCTATCGGTTTTGTTCCCTGGTTCCGCCCGGTCTCGCTGGGATTGTTCAGCGTAGGGGTGGTGGTTCAGCTCTCATATTCTGCCTGGCAAAGCGCCGGGTTATGGCGCGGTAAACACCCGGAAGAGGCCACAACGCCCGGGTTATATCTGCCTACGGTCGCGAACAACTTTATTAGCGCGATGGCCTGTGGTGCGCTGGGGTTCAATGATGCGGGATTAGTCTTCCTGGGGGCGGGGATTTTTTCCTGGCTCAGCCTCGAACCAGTGATTTTACAACGCCTGCGCAGCGCCGGGGAGCTACCTTCGGCGCTACGTACCTCATTGGGTATTCAACTGGCTCCCGCGCTGGTGGCCTGTAGTGCCTGGTTTAGCGTCAACGGCGGTGAGGCGGATACCCTGGCCAAAATGCTGTTCGGCTACGGCCTGTTGCAACTGCTGTTTATGCTGCGCCTGATGCCGTGGTATCTGTCCCAGCCCTTTAACGCCTCTTTCTGGAGCTTCTCGTTCGGCGTTTCAGCGCTGGCGACCACCGGGTTACATCTGGGACAGAGCAGCCCGTCGGGTTTCTTCCACGTTATTGCGCTCCCCCTGTTTATTTTCACCAACGTCATCATTGTGATGCTGTTGGTTCGTACATTTATCTTGCTGATGCAGGGCAAACTTCTGGTGCGCACTGATAAGGCTCTGCTTATGCCATCTGAGGAAAAATAATGACTGTTGCTGAGAATATCTTCACCGAAAAATATGGTCTGACCCGTACGCACTCTGAGGTGCTGTACAGCGCGAAAATCGTTAAGCCGGGTAATACGCTCGATCTCGGGTGTGGTAATGGGCGTAACAGTCTCTGGCTTGCCGCCAACGGTTACGATGTGACGGCGTGGGATAAAAACCCAATGAGCATTGATACCATCGAGCGTATTAAAGCGGCGGAAGGGATCGAAAACCTGCAGACGGCGATCAAAGATCTCAACAGCCTGAGCTTTGACGGAGAGTACGATTTTATTCTTTCCACCGTGGTACTGATGTTCCTGGAAGCGAAAACCATTCCTGGTCTCATCACCAATATGCAGCGTTGCACCAGACCGGGCGGTTACAACCTGATTGTGGCTGCAATGGATACGGTGGATTATCCGTGCACCGTCGGTTTTCCGTTTGCCTTTAAAACCGGAGAATTGAGCAATTACTATGCTGGCTGGGAGTTGCTTAAATATAACGAGGAAGTCGGGGAGCTGCACCGCACTGACGCAAACGGAAACCGCATCAAGCTGCGTTTTGCCACCATGCTGGCGCGCAAAAACGCGTAACGGGTTTATGTTCGGGCAGTCTTTTTGCTATTTGTGCTATCAGTATCATTTTTTGCCACAACAAACCCACACATCTTTTGCTATAACTTCAAGTGCATACTTGCAGATAACATGGAATACCATCATGCGTACTCAAACTTTTTATAAAGTTGCAGTGCTTACTGGTCTGTTGGCGTTGGCGGGTTGTTCTTCAAAAGTAGCAGCCCCCGAACAATACTCAGGCTTTTTAAAAGACTATTCTGGCTTGAAGGAAACCACTTCCGCGACGGGTAAACCAACATTGCGTTGGGTTGATCCGTCCTATAAGGAAGCGAATTATGACAGTATTGTCTGGAACCCGATTACCTATTATCCGGTACCAAAACCGACAACACAGATTGGTCAAAAAACGCTGGATGAGCTGCTGACATATACCAATACCAAAATGAAAACGGCGATTGGTCAACGTAAGCCGATTGTGGCAACGCCGGGCAAACATAGCCTGATCTTCCGTGGGGCAATCACCGGGGTGAGTTCACAGAAAGAAGGCCTGCAGTTCTATGAAGTCGTACCTGTTGCGCTGGTTGTTGCGGGTACGCAGATGGCAACCGGCCACCGCACGATGGATACCCACCTCTACTTTGAAGGTGAGTTAATTGATGCAGCGACCAACAAGCCTGTGATGAAGGTCGTTCGTAAAGGTGAGGGTAAAGAACTGGCTAACGAAAATACGCCAATGGGCTTTGCGACGCTGAAACAGGTTGTTGATGACATGGCAACGGATGCGACCATGTTTGATGTGCATAAAACGGCAAAATAATAAAAATGGCCTGCAATGTAGCAGGCCATTTTTTTACGCCGTGCGCAGACGGCGGAACCAGGTTTCCGGCTTCGTGAACATCACCATATTCCCGCCAAGAATCAACAGCAGGCCGATAATTCCATTGATGTGCCACTCGTATCCCTCGTAAACCGTTGAGATAGACAGCGCGACCAGCGGGAACAGCAGGGTGCTGTAAGCCGCTTTGCCCGGGCCGATACGCCCCACCAGCGTAAAGTATGCCCCGAACGCAATCACCGAGCCAAAGATCGCCAGATAGAGCAGCGCACCGATGTAACTCACGTTCCACTCAGGCATAAAGTTGTCGCCGCGCAAGAGTGCAATCAGCCCCATCACCAGTGTGCCGTAGAGCATTGCCCAGGCGTTGGTGGTCATGGTTTCAAGCCCGTTTCGCTGGTGGCGAAGGCTTATCATGTTGCCCAGCGAGAACCCATAGGTGCCGAGGGCAGAAAGACCAATACCGGTAAGCAGTGAGGCGCTCCAGCCGCTTGCCAGCAGGTCGTTCCAGAAGAGCGTGATGATCCCCACCAGACCCAGCGTTGCTGCCGTCCAGAAGCGGGCAGGAGGACGTTGTCCAAAGAAGATAAAGCTGTTGATGGCGTTATAGAGTACCGCCATAGAGAAAATCACCGACTCCAGCCCGGTATTGATGTGCGCAGCCGCGGTGTAAAAGCACCAGAAATTGAAGCAGAAAACGCAGCATCCCTGAACAACACAAAAGAGGTGATCCCGCAGTGACAGCTTGCGTAAACGGCGAAGGGCGGTTAATACGATCATCATCGTGGCGCAGGCCACGGCGAAGCGCCAGAATATCGACACAGGAGCAGCAACCGTGCCCTGTTGCAGAAAAATGGCAATCCAGGTTGTTCCCCAGATAACCACCACCAGCCCATACAGTATTGCGTTCATTGTTTCTCTCTTCTCAAACCGCGGAAACCCTCAGTGTGGCGACATTGACTCTGCGTGGCTTTCACCGGCTTGCGGTGGACTTGCAAATTCTTGCGCTTTTTTATCGCGTCAGATCTGGCAACGGGGAGCAACAATTCTTAGACTTGAGTTCTGATTAATGACTTGTTAACGGCTATGTCTCGCGCTTACGACACCTTTGAAACGCTACGCCAACAGAATGCAGTGCTGCGGGAAACCGTTGCGCTTAACTCTGGCATTCAGCTGGCGGCCTGGTACAACAAGCACGATACGATAACGGTCAAAAGCGATCATCATACACTCAGCCTGTACGTGGCAGACGGCTACGAAAGCTATCAAAAAACGCCGGGTGGCTGGAAGAATGGGGGTGGCCCGGATCGTTTTTGTCTGATGCCGAAAGAAAGCGAATCCACGTGGGATATCCGCGACGATTTGTCGTTCGTCCATCTCTACTGTACTGATGAGCACCTGCGCGATGTCGGCGAGAAAATCTGGGATCGGCGGCCAGTGTCGTTGACGCTGGATGAAAAGATCTTCGGCAGTGACCCGAAAATCACCGCGCTCTACCGCCAGTTTTTGCTTGGCTGTGACTGGCAGCAAAAGGCCAATCAGCTGACGCTGAGCACGGCATCTACGCTGTTACTGACCCACCTGTTGCAGAATTACGCCAGCGTGCAGTGGAAGTTGCCGGTAGTCACCGGCGGGCTGTCGCCGTTTGTGCTGCGAAATGTGCTCGCGTTTATTGAAGAGAACCTTTCTGAGCCGCTGACGCTTGCGGAACTGGCCGATCAGGCTGCGCTGAGCGAATATCACTTCGCCAGAATGTTCCGCCAGTCGATGGGGCAAGCACCGCATCAGTACGTGATGCTGCGGCGAATGGAGAAGGCCAAAGTGCTGGTGCAGCACACGGCGAAGCCACTCACAGAGATTGCGCTGGCCTGCGGATTTAACTCTGCAAGCCACTTCAGTAACCGTTTTCGCAGCGTGATGGGGATGACCCCGTCGCAATTACGCACGGCGAACGTGTGAAAACACGGCATAGCACAACCCACCGAGTACCAGCCCCCAGAATGCCGAGCCAATACCCAGGATAGTCACACCGCTGGCGGTCATCAGAAACGTGACAATCGCCGCGTCACGCTCAGTAACGTTATGCAATGCCTGATATAAGCTCCCGCTGATGGTGCCCAGCAGCGCCAGCCCAGCCAGCGTCTGGATCCAGCTCAGCGGCAGGGCGGCCATCAACCCGGTAATGGACCCCCCGAAAATACCCGCCAGCAGGTAAAAAACGCCCGCCGCAATGGCCGCCAGCCAGCGTTTTCCGGCATCCGGGTGGGCATCCGGACTCTGGCAAATCGCGGCGGTAATGGCCGCAATACAGATGGAATAGACGCCAAAGGGGGACAGCAGCAACGCCAGCCCGCCGGTGAAGATCATCAGCGGCGATACCGCCAGCGGATAGCCAGATGCCTTCATCGTGGCGAATCCGGGGGCATTTTGCGAGGCCATCGTCACCAGAAAGAAGGGTAAGCCAATGCTCACCAGACTGGTGAGGGTAAATGTCGGGGCGATAAACTGCGGCATCACAACAGATAATGTCACATTATTTGTGACAACGTCACCTACAGACCATGCCACGATCCCGCCTGTCAGCAGAGTCGCAACAATGGCATACCGTGGTGCACGCGCTTTGGCAATTATCCATGCCGCCAGCATGCTGCCGCACAGCAGAAAATGTCCTTCAAGATGGCTAAACGCCTGCAGCCCAAAGCGCAACAACACGCCTGCCAGCATGGCGGCGGCCAGTGAATGTGGGATGAGTTTCATCAGGCGCGCAAATAATCCGGTGACGCCACACAGCAGAATGAGCGCATTGGCAAAGATAAACACGCCGATGGTTTCGGCAAGCGTTACTCCGTGCAGGCTGGTGGCTAACAGCGCTGCGCCGGGCGTTGACCAGGCGGTGAGGACTGGCGCTTTATACCACCATGACAGTGCCAGCGTACTGACTCCCATACCGATCCCAAGCGCGGTCATCCACCCGGCGACCTGGTGGGCATTTGCCCCAGCCGCGGCGGCGGCTTGCCAGATGATGGCGGCAGAACTGGCATATCCCACCAGAACCGCAACAAAGCCGGCAAGAACGGCCGGAAAGAGAGAAGTCGAACTGCGCATAAAAACTCCGTTGTGCGTTATAACGTCCACCGGAAGATAACACTGTGCGCTATAACGCACAAGTGTTATACTGACCCGCACCGGGAGGGAAATATGGAAATTACACAACATCTTGCTACTACACTGAAAATACAGCGCCAGGCGAGGGGCTGGAGCCTGTCGAAGCTGTCGGAAGAGACGGGCGTTTCAAAAGCGATGCTGGGGCAAATTGAGCGCAATGAATCCAGCCCGACGGTATCCACGCTATGGAAAATTGCCACCGGGTTGAATGTCCCGTTTTCCGCATTTATTACGCCGGAGGCGGACAGGCAGGCCATCTTTGACCCGCAGCAGCAGGCGATGGTGGTGAAACCCTTATTCCCGTGGGATGAAACGCTGAAATTCGATCATTTCTCGATCACACTGGCACCGGGTGCCCTGAGCGAGTCCACGCCGCACGAGGCTGGCGTGATTGAACATGTGGTGGTGATAAGTGGCGAGCTGGAGATGAATATCGAGGGTGTATGGCGCACAATTTATGCCGATTCAGGTGTACGTTTCGCCGGCGATAAACCACATGCGTACCGCAACAGCAGCGCCCGGACGGTACATTTTCACTCCCTCATTCATTATCCCCGCTGAAGCAACGCAAAACTGTTTCGCTGTCGCATACTTCTGACTACAATAGCCGCCATTTTGACCATAACGGATAACGACGAAGTATGCGCCTGCAATCCCATCATCTTGAACTTTTAAGCCCGGCCCGCGACGCCGCCATTGCCCGTGAAGCGATCCTTCACGGCGCGGATGCGGTCTACATCGGTGGCCCTGGCTTCGGTGCCCGCCATAACGCCAGCAACAGTCTGAGCGACATTGCTGAGCTGGTACCGTTCGCCCATCGCTTTGGGGCGAAGGTGTTCGTGACCCTGAACACCATTCTTCATGATGATGAACTGGAGCCTGCACAACGTCTGATAACCGATCTCTATCAGGCCGGGGTCGATGCCCTGATCGTCCAGGACATGGGCGTGCTGGAGCTGGATATCCCGCCGATTGAGCTGCACGCCAGTACCCAGTGTGATATCCGCACGGTAGAGAAGGCGAAGTTTCTCTCCGACGCCGGTTTTTCTCAGATTGTGCTGGCGCGTGAGCTGAACCTGAACCAGATCCGCGACATTCACCAGACGACGGACGCGACCATTGAGTTCTTTATCCACGGTGCGCTCTGCGTGGCCTATTCCGGGCAGTGTAATATTTCCCATGCCCAGACTGGCCGCAGTGCTAACCGGGGCGACTGCTCGCAGGCTTGCCGCCTGCCGTATACCCTGAAAGACGATCAGGGGCGCGTTGTGGCGTTCGAAAAGCACCTGCTTTCCATGAAGGATAACGATCAGACCGCCAACCTGGGCGCGCTGATAGACGCAGGCGTACGCTCCTTCAAGATTGAAGGGCGTTACAAAGACATGAGCTATGTGAAGAACATTACCGCGCATTATCGCCAGATGCTGGATGCCATCATTGACGATTGCGGTGATCTGGCGCGTGCCTCTGCTGGTCGCACCGAGCATTTCTTTATTCCGTCGACGGACAAGACTTTCCATCGCGGCAGCACCGACTACTTTGTGAATGCCCGTAAAGGTGACATCGGTGCATTTGATTCACCGAAGTTTATCGGTTTGCCGGTAGGTGAAGTGCTGAAAGTGGCGAAAGATCACCTGGACGTTGAGGTCACTGAACCCCTGGCGAACGGTGACGGGCTGAACGTGATGATTAAGCGTGAAGTGGTGGGTTTCCGCGCCAATACGGTAGAAAAAACCGGGGAAAATCGCTATCGCGTGTGGCCGAATGAAATGCCGGCCGATCTCTACAAAGCACGTCCGAACGCAGCGCTGAACCGCAACCTTGACCACAACTGGCAGCAGGCGCTGCTGAAAACGTCCAGCGAACGCCGCATTGCGGTGGATATCGAGCTGGGTGGCTGGGAAGAACAGCTGATCCTGACCATGACCTGCGAAGACGGCATCAGCGTGACGCATACCCTCGACGGCATGTTTGAGGTGGCGAACAATGCGGAAAAAGCGCTCAACAGCCTCAGAGACGGCGTGGCAAAACTGGGACAGACGCTCTATTACGCGCGCAATATCGACGTCACTCTGCCGGATGCTCTGTTTGTCCCTAACAGCCTGTTAAACCAGTTCCGCCGTGAAACGGCAGAGATGCTGGATGATGCGCGTCTGGCAAACTATCCGCGTGGCAGTCGCAAGGCCGAAGCTGTGCCCGCGCCGGTTTACCCTGACACGCACTTATCTTTCCTGGCGAACGTCTATAACCATAAAGCGCGTGAATTTTATCATCGGCACGGTGTTCAGCTGATTGATGCGGCTTATGAAGCGCATGAAGAGAAGGGCGATGTGCCGGTGATGATCACCAAGCACTGCCTGCGTTTTGCATTTAACCTGTGTCCAAAACAGGCAAAAGGCAATATTAAGAGCTGGAAAGCCACGCCAATGCAGCTGGTCAATGGCGACGAAGTGCTGACGCTTAAATTTGATTGCCGTCCGTGTGAAATGCATGTGATTGGCAAGATGAAAAACCATATTTTCAAAATGCCACAACCCGGCAGCGTTGTGGCGTCCGTTAGCCCGGAAGAGCTGATGAAAACCCTGCCAAAGCGTAAAGGCAGCTAATTAGCGAAAGTGAGTGTCTGGTTTGCGCGATTTTTGCCACTGGTGGTGTTCGCGCAAACCTTCCGCTGACTCTTCTGCCACGCTGCGTAATTCATCGCTGTCGGCTTCATGACGAAGCTGATGTTCAACATTCTTCACCCACAGATATTCATGTCCTTTGTGCCCCGCCATGAGCTGACCTGAAAATAGTGCGCAGACCAGCACGATCAGTGTTAACCCTTTTCTAAACATTATTTCACCATTTGATGACAACGCACGGCTATCATGATGATATTTTCATAGAGTTATGATTCGGATATTCAAATTAGCGCAAAGTGAATGTCAGTTTCTGTTGCAGAAATAATAACCATAATAAAAGTGAAACATATTCATTCTGAGTCTTTTCTGCTCAATTAATAACTGTCAGATATAAATGGTAAAAATGGGAAAAGTAGGAATTCGGACATCATCTGAATGTGTCAAGGATAATGGCTCAAAGCCGTATAGCTGCCATTTATGGTGTAGGAATAATGCTTAATAATCGAGAAAATTCCTATATAATGATTTTTTCAGGCTAAGGAATAGGTCATAATTGAATGAAAAAAATATACACAGCCGCGCTTCTGATGGTCGCTGTAGGGGCAACAGCGTGTGTGAGCTATGCCTGGAATGATAAACCGGATTACATTCAATCCGCTGAAGTCCGTGTAACGTCATATTTAACCAGCGATTACGGGAAAACTGCCTGTAATAGCACCAAAATTAACGAACAGCACTGGGCGTTGAGCTGTATTAATAAGATGAAGGGAAAAACCTTCCAGTATGCCGTTTATTCTGCCAGCCAGGCACCGTATGCGGTATCCCGCCCGTTCTATCTTGAAGCTATCAATGATAATGCCAAACAGAGTGCGGAACAGGGGCTGATGCGCTACCTGCAAATTAATACCAAAGCGGCGGGTTAAGGTGTTGTTTACTCTTCGTTGAAACTGTGGATGGTAGGGTGTTCTCGATCCGCTGCCCGGCCTTGAATGTCGGGACGTAGAGACCAAAATACAAATCTATCCATGCAAGCATTTACCGCCCGATGTGGCGGTTTTTTTTGGCCTGTATTCAGAACGTTATTGGTCAGAACGTACAAACTGCTTGCGATACTGAGCCGGAGATAGCGCAAAATGCTGGCGGAAATGGTGGCGTAAGGTTGCAGCCTGGCCAAAGCCGGTTTGTTCCGCAATGCTGTCGATACTTAAACGGCTACTTTCCAGGTAATCTTTTGCCCGCAGCAGACGTTCAGTGAGCAGCCAGCGGGCAGGGGTTGTTCCTGTCGCATCCTGGAAACGGCGAAGAAAGGTGCGCTGGCTCATGCCGACCCGGCACGCCAGTGAATCGATGCTGTGGGATTCGGCCAGATGATTGTGCAGAAAATCAAACAACTTCCCTAATCGCTGGCTCTCTCGTAGTTGTGCCACCGGGCGGCTGAGTTGCTGCGGCTGTGAGCCATCACGGTGTGGAGGGATGACCAGACGGCGCGCAACGCTGTTGGCGGTTTCCATCCCAAAATCCCGCCGCACAACATGCAAACATAAATCTATGCCTGCCGCGCTGCCTGCGGAAGTCAGGATGTCACCTTCGTCCTGATAAAGTACATCTTCAACCACGCGGATGGCCGGGAACCGGGTCTTAAGTGCTTCAATATAGCGCCAGTGTGTCGTGGCTTTGCGCCCGTTAAGCAGGCCGGAAGCGGCCAGCACAAAGACACCTGAGCAGATGGACAGCAACTGACACCCTCGCGCGCTGGCCTGGCGTAATGCGTCGCAGAGCGCATCGGGAACCGGGGAGTCCAGACCCCGCCAGCCCGGAATGATGATCCGATCCGCAGACGCTAACAGACTGATATCGCCATCGGTCATGATGCGGATCCCGCCCGTCGCCCGAAGTTCACCGGCATCGATGCCTGCCACGGCAAAACGATACCACGCGTCACCCAGTTCAGGGCGCGACAGGCCAAAGATTTCAACGGCCACACCAAACTCAAAGGTACACAAACCGTCATACGCCAGCACAACCACCAGCGGGCGGGAAACCTGTCTTAAGTTTGTCATCTTTTTGCTGTTTTCTGGCATACACGGGCGCATTCATGGGCTGAATTTGTGGATAGAGTAGTGTTAACACAAATGCCAAAGATGAGGAAGGATCATGAGCTATGTTACTGAATTTCCGGCTGCAGAGCCGCAGGAAGCCGTCGCGCATTTTCTGTGTCGGCTGAGTGTTGAGACTGATTGTGCCGATGTTCACCATGCTCTGGTGAACCATGAGCAGGACTTTATTCTGCTACATGTGGTAGGTAACCCGGAACAATTTGCCCGCCGCCATGTACCCGGTGCTCTGCACTTGCCCTGGAGACAGATAACAGCAGAGCGCATGGCACACTGGCCTGCCGACACGCTGTTTGTGGTTTACTGCGCAGGGCCACACTGTAACGGTGCAGACAGAGCCGCGCTAAAGCTGGCGCGTCTGGGATTACCGGTCAAAATCATGACGGGCGGTATTACTGGCTGGGAAGATGAACAGTTTGAATTTGCCAGCCATACGCTGGTTTCCGCATCGTGACGCTGCGGCACAGCGCTGCATTATAAAAGTGCAACGCTGTGCCATCCTGAGTCGTTCCCGTCAGGTTATCTCTTTCTCCCCCTGAAAACAGGCCTCCTCCATTCTGGCATCCTTTTTGCTCTCCTGAAGCTGACGTTTTATTTTCTGCGTCCACGCGGCAACGGACGTTTAGCACAGCTTTCTTTTCAGGAGTGAAAATATGCACCGTCGTACCTTGTTAAAAGCTTTTGCACTGTCGGCCTCCGTGGTCGCGATGGGAATGAGTTTTGGCGTGCAGGCTGCCGATACCATTAAAGTGGGGATCATGCATTCGTTGTCCGGCACGATGGCAATCTCCGAGACGCCCCTGAAAGATGTCGCCCTGATGACCATTGACGAGATCAATGCCAAAGGGGGTGTGCTGGGTAAAAAACTGGAACCGGTGGTGGTTGACCCGGCCTCAAACTGGCCGCTGTTTGCCGAGAAAGCCCGCCAGCTGTTGAGCAAGGACAACGTGGCGGTGGTATTCGGTTGCTGGACGTCAGTATCGCGTAAATCGGTATTGCCGGTATTTGAAGAGCTGAACGGTCTGTTGTTCTACCCGGTGCAATATGAAGGTGAAGAGATGTCACCTAACGTCTTTTATACCGGTGCAGCGCCAAACCAGCAGGCTATTCCGGCGGTGGAATACCTGATGAGTGAAGATGGTGGCAGCGCAAAACGTTTCTTCCTGTTGGGTACCGATTACGTTTACCCACGAACCACCAACAAGATCCTGCGCGCCTTCCTGCATTCGAAAGGGGTTAAAGACCAGGATATCGAAGAGGTCTACACCCCGTTTGGTCATAGCGACTACCAGACCATCGTTGCCAGTATCAAGAAATTCTCCGCAGGCGGGAAAACGGCGGTGGTGTCGACCATCAACGGGGATTCCAACGTCCCGTTCTATAAAGAGCTGGCTAACCAGGGTCTGAAAGCGACCGATGTGCCGGTGGTAGCCTTCTCCGTGGGAGAAGAAGAATTGCGCGGGATAGACACCAAACCGCTGGTCGGCAATCTGGCAGCATGGAACTACTTTGAATCCGTTGATAACCCAACCAACCAGGCCTTTGTGGCGGATTATAAAGCGTACGCGAAGGCACATAAGCTGCCGAATGCCGATACCGTGGTGACTAATGACCCGATGGAAGCCACTTACGTTGGCATTCACATGTGGGCGCAGGCAGTCGAAAAAGCGGGCTCGACTGATGTAGATAAAGTTCGCGCGGCAATGGCTGGCCAGTCTTTTAAAGCACCGTCAGGCCTCACGCTCACGATGGATGAGACCAACCACCACCTGCATAAGCCGGTCATGATTGGCGAAATCGAAGGTAACGGCCAGTTTAACGTCGTCTGGCAGACTGAACAGCCAGTACGTGCTCAGCCCTGGAGCCCATTCATCGCAGGGAATGACAAAAAACCTGACCAGCCGATGAAAACCGCCAGTAACTAAGTCATTACCGCAGGGAGAAAAGTCATGAACGCCATGCGCATGATCATCGCTATTGTGTGGCTTACCGGACTGCTGCCAGGGATGGCGCAGGCATCGGATGCCGATAATTTTGTTGCTGCGAATCGCAGCCAGCAGGCGGCAATGCTGACGCAGTGGGCGACTTCGCCGGAGGTGGCCCGGCTGCCGTTGCTCCAGGCGTTACAGAACGAAAACCTCTTTATCGACAGTCAAAAACACGCCTTCGTGCGAAGTAATGGCGAGATGGTCGCGCTGGGTGCGTCAACAGTGGCGACAGGGCCAACCAAAGCCGTGCGTCTGACTAACCGTCTGCGCGTTCTGGCAGGCTCGGCGCTGGCTATGCATCAACTGATAAGTGACAACGTCACAGAAAGGCGTGCCGCTGCCCGTCAGCTACAGCGTGATGTCCAGCCTGATATGCTCGATTTTCTGCAAAAACGGGTGAGCGGCGAAACGGATGATGTGGCCCGTCAGTCGCTGTTGATGGCGCTGGCTAATCTTCAGCTGGCAAGCCCACAGGCCGATGTTCGGCGTAAGGCCATCGAGTTGTTGGGGCAGTCTGATGACCCGGACGTTCAGGCAAAACTGACGCCGTTCACCCGGACGCCGACGGAGCCAGATGCAAGTGTTCGCGCTGCCGCTCAGGAGAGCCTGAGCCATATTCAGCACCGTCTGATGTGGGGTGACTTGCTGGGGCAAGCGTTTATGGGGCTTTCATTGGGGTCGGTACTGCTGCTGGCTGCTCTGGGGCTGGCAATCACGTATGGCTTACTGGGCGTCATCAATATGGCTCACGGCGAGATGCTGATGCTGGGAGCCTATGCGACCTGGATGGTGCAACAGGCGATGGCGCAACTGACTCCCCAGTGGCTGGCGCTGTATCCCATTGTCGCGCTGCCGGTCGCGTTTATGCTGACGGCCAGTGTCGGGATGGTTCTGGAGCGTACGATTATTCGTCATCTGTATGGTCGACCGCTGGAAACGCTGCTGGCGACATGGGGGATCAGCCTGATGATTATTCAGCTGGTGCGCATGACCTTTGGTGCTCAAAACCTGGAGGTGGCCAACCCGGCCTGGCTTTCCGGTGGCGTGCAGGTTTTTGCCAACCTGACGCTACCGTGGAACCGCTTTGTGGTGCTGGGTTTTGTGCTGCTGGTGCTGTTCTTCACCTGGCTCATTCTGAATAAAACCCGCCTTGGTCTGAACGTGCGCGCGGTGACGCAAAACCGCAGCATGGCGGCCTGCTGCGGGGTTCCGACCGGGCGTGTCGATATGCTGGCCTTTGGGCTGGGTTCCGGGATTGCCGGTTTAGGCGGCGTGGCGTTATCTCAGCTAGGCAACGTGGGGCCGGAACTGGGCCAGGGCTACATCATCGACTCTTTCCTGGTGGTGGTGTTGGGCGGCGTTGGTCAACTGGCGGGCAGCGTGGTTGCCGCGTTTGGTCTGGGGATTTTCAATAAAATTCTTGAGCCGCAGCTGGGGGCCGTGCTTGGCAAAATCCTGATCCTGGTGGCGATCATTCTGTTTATTCAGAAGCGTCCACAGGGGTTGTTTGCACTGAAAGGGAGGGTTATTGACTGATGAGCCAGCCACTGACCTTAACGCTGGCGCGTAAAGCGCCACGTACCACTCAAATTGCAGGCAGCCTGCTGGTGGCGTGTCTGTTGATATTGCCGTTTTTTGCTCTGTTGCCCGCTACCCATCCGCTGGCACTGTCGACCTGGATGCTGACGCTGACAGGCAAAATCCTCTGCTACGCCATCGTTGCCGTGGCGCTCGACCTGGTGTGGGGGTACGCCGGGATGCTCTCGCTGGGACACGGCATTTTCTTCGCGCTGGGCGGTTATGCGATGGGTATGTACCTGATGCGCCAGGCGGCGGGCGATGGTCTGCCTGCGTTTATGTCGTTTCTCTCCTGGAGTGACCTGCCGTGGTTCTGGTGGGGGACGCAGCACTCCGCCTGGGCGATGGTGTTAATTGTCGCAATTCCAGGGCTGCTGGCGCTGGTGTTTGGCTGGTTTGCCTTTCGCTCAAAAATTAAAGGGGTCTATTTCTCCATTATGACCCAGGCGCTGACCTATGCGGGCATGCTGCTGTTCTTTCGTAACGAAACCGGTTTTGGCGGCAACAACGGTTTTACCGGCTTCACAACGCTGCTCGGGTTTTCCGTCACGGCCACCACCACGCGTATCGCGCTGTTTCTGGCGACCGTTATGCTGCTGATCCTGGCGCTGGGGACAGGTTATGCGCTGGCAAAGAGTAAGGTTGGCCGCATTCTGACCGCCGTACGCGACGCCGAAAACCGCCTGACGTTTTGCGGTTACGATCCCCGCGGATTCAAACTGCTGGTGTGGACGCTCTCCGCCGTGCTGTGTGGCCTGGCGGGGGCGCTGTATGTTCCACAGGTGGGCATTATCAACCCAGGAGAAATGTCACCCACCAACTCGATAGAAGCCGCCATCTGGGTGGCGCTGGGAGGACGTGGAACGCTGGTCGGCCCGGTGATTGGTGCAGCGCTGGTGAATGGCGCGAAAAGCATCTTTACCGTTGCAATGCCGGAATACTGGCAGCTGTTTCTGGGGCTGATTTTTATCGCTGTTACGCTGTTTTTGCCGAATGGCGTCTACGGTCTGTTTCGTAAGGGAGAGAAATGATGCAGCCAGCCGAAGGACTTTTTACCCGCCAACTTCCCGGCGATCGTTACCGTGAACAGACTGACCCGGTGCTGCAGCTTGAGGCCATCAACGTGAATTTTGACGGTTTTCAGGCACTGACGGATCTCTCGTTAAACATCGGTGTAGGCGAGTTGCGCTGCGTTATTGGGCCAAACGGTGCAGGTAAAACCACACTGATGGATGTCATTACCGGTAAAACGCGGCCAAAAAGCGGAAGCGCGATTTACGACCAGTCCATCGACCTGACCACGCTGGAGCCTGCAGCCATTGCCCGAAACGGGATCGGGCGAAAATTCCAGAAACCCACGGTTTTTGAAGCCTTGACGGTGTGGGAAAACCTTGAAATTGCGATGAAAACGGACAAGTCCGTCTGGGCGAGCCTGCGGGCAAAACTCAGTGGCGAGCAACGCGATCGTATTGATGAAATGCTGGTGTTGCTGCGGCTCAGCAGCGAACGCGACCGCCGTGCAGGACTGCTCTCGCACGGGCAAAAGCAGTTTCTGGAGATCGGTATGCTGCTGGTACAGGATCCGCATTTGCTTCTGCTGGATGAACCTGCCGCCGGGATGACCGATGCGGAAACCGAATATACGGCGGAACTCTTCAGAACGCTGGCAGGCAAGCATTCACTGATGGTGGTGGAGCACGATATGGGGTTTGTCGAAACCATTGCCGATCACGTTACCGTGCTGCACCAGGGGCGTGTGCTGGCCGAGGGTTCATTGCGCGAGGTGCAGGCCAACGAGCAGGTGATTGAAGTCTATCTCGGACGCTAAGGAGCGGTGATGTTACAGGTTAACGAACTGAATCAGTATTACGGCGGAAGCCATATTCTGCGCGACGTGAGCTTTGAGGCGATCGCCGGAGAAGTCACCTGCCTGTTGGGGCGCAACGGTGTGGGGAAAACCACCTTGCTGAAGTGCCTGATGGGGTTAATTCCGGCGAAAACGGGCGAGATAATATGGCAGGGGAAAAAAATTACCCACAGTAAACCGCCCCAGCGGGTGCAGTCGGGGGTAGCGTATGTCCCGCAGGGGCGTGAAATTTTCCCGCGTTTAACCGTCGAAGAAAATGTGTTGCTGGGGCTGTCACGGTTTTCCGCCCGCGAGGCAAAGAGTGTCCCGGAGGAGATCTGGCAGCTTTTCCCGGTATTACAGGAGATGAAACATCGTCGCGGAGGCGATCTCTCCGGCGGGCAACAGCAACAGCTGGCGATTGGGCGCGCGCTGGCGAGTCGCCCTCAGCTTCTGATCCTCGATGAGCCGACGGAAGGTATTCAGCCCTCGGTCATTAAAGAAATTGGACAGGTGATCCGCAAGCTGGCAGACCGGGGTGATATGGCCATACTGCTGGTTGAGCAGTTTTACGATTTTGCGGCGGAGCTGGCTGACAGTTATCTGCTGATGTCGCGTGGCACCATTATTCAGCGAGGCCGTGGTGAAAATATGGCGCAGGAGGGGGTACGCGGGCTGGTTGCGATTTGAAATGTTATACTATAACATCTATCACTCTTATAAAACGGAGTGAGGGTTTTGTTTTGGTTGCACATATTGGAAAATTTGCCATGACTCTGGGGGCGCTGCTGGCCAGCGGTCAGCTGTTCGCCCATTCGCACGGACATCAGATGACGGCTGCGGAGCAGCAGGCAGCAAACGGTGTGTTTGAGGATAAAGACGTGGAGGACCGGGCGTTGTCTGACTGGGATGGTGTCTGGCAATCCGTTTATCCGTTTTTGCTTGATGGTTCCCTGGATCCGGTCTTTAAAAAGAAAGCGGAGAAGGATGAACATCAATCTTTTGATCAGGTGAAAGCCTATTACCGCACGGGCTATGCGACGGATGTCGATTCTGTCGGCATTGAAAATAACGTCATGGAGTTCCATAAAGGCAACGTGACCAGCCGCTGCCACTACAGCTATAGCGGCTACAAAATCCTGACCTATGCCTCAGGCAAAAAAGGTGTTCGCTACCTGTTCGAGTGTAAGGATGCTGGCAGTAAAGCGCCGAAGTTTGTCCAGTTCAGCGACCATATCATCGGGCCGAAAACCTCCTCGCACTTCCATATCTTTATGGGCAATACCTCCCAGGAGGTGTTGCTGAAAGAGATGAATAACTGGCCGACGTATTATCCGAACGAGATGTACAAAGAGCAGGTGGTGGAAGAGATGTTGCACCATTGACAGGCTTGCTTTTGCCGGGTCAGGCGTAACCGCCACCCGGCACGCAACGCTTACGCCACTTTCGGTTCCTCACACCACGCTTTCACGCTCATTCCACGCAAAATCATCAGCCAGGCAATCACAATGGCGACCATCATGATCACAAACAGCGACCAGTGCGGTAAGTTGGTCAGAATGATACCGGTGATCATCGGGTTGGCCGCAGCCCCCAGCCAGCCCAGCGCCTGTGCTGAGAAATAGCTTGCTTTCATTCCCGGTGGGGCGATGTTGTCAATCAGCATATATTCGCCGGGCGCATAAATAATCTCCCCCAGCGTAAACACGGCTGCCGCGATCCCCCAGTAAATCAGGTTTTCCCCGGAGAACATAAAACCACCCAACCCCAGTATGAAGAAGAGGGTCGCAACGGTCATTAACGGACGGATGTTGGCAGCGGAGATCCTGCGTCCGATTGCGTATTGCAGCGTCACCACCACAGCGGCGTTGACGGGCAGCACCACGGCCACGACTTTTTCGGCAAAATCGCTACCCGCATTCGCCGCCAGGACATATTGCGAAATACAGCTGGCGAACGACCCCCCCACGTATGACGCAAGCAGGCCAGACAGGGTGTACCAGAACAATGCGCGGTCTTTGAGCAAGACCGAAGGTTGCCACGTCGATTTTCCCTCTGCGGTGTCCAGCGCCACGCTTTTCTGGACGAAGAAATGGATAAACCCCAGCGGCAGCGCGGCACAGAAGGCCGCCAGCCAGAACGGCAGTTGCAGGCTGTACATCACCAGCAGCGTGCCGATGGGAGGCCCGACCGTCCAGCCAATGTTCAAAAAACTGTAGTTAAGCGAAAAGACGCGCGCTTTTTCAGTGGGGGTTAAGACGTCAGCAAACCAGGCCTTCAGTACCGTCGAAAAAACGGAATAGGCACAGTTGATCAGGGCAAAGAACAGCACCACCAGCGTCACGTTGTTCACCAGCGGGATGGCGACAAAACCAGCGATAAAAGCCAGAATCGCGATCAGCATGTAGCGCTTCTTATCGAACTTATCGGCCAGGATCCCGAACCCCAGACTGAACACCACGCCAATGGTCAGTGCCACGGTCAGGGCGTAACCAATATTCTCTACGCTCATGTCGTAAACGCGCGTGAGATAGATGGTCATAAACGGCAGCGTTGCCCCGCGACCAATGGTTAACAACAATGACGATGCCAGCAGCGCCGCAGTGGAGCGCCTGATAGATGGTTTCATATTCCTGCCCGACGATGGCTTATGCATTTTTAATGGTGTTCTTTCAGAAGTATCACGACATAAGGGGCTTGTATAGCGCCTGATTTATCCGTAAGTGCTTCGCCTGACTGCCATAATTAATGATCTTCTCGTGGTGCTGTTTTTTCTGTTACCTTGAAGTGTTTACAAAATGTTAATAATTCAGGGGCTGGATATGACGCGTAAAGACGGGCTGCTGGCGCTGCTGGTGGTCGTGGTATGGGGACTGAATTTTGTGGTCATCAAGGTGGGGTTGCACAATATGCCTCCGCTGATGTTGGCCGGTTTACGGTTCTTGCTGGTGGCGTTCCCGGCACTCTTTTTTGTCTCCCGCCCGAATATCCCGTTTAAATGGTTGCTTGGCTACGGCCTGACCATCAGTTTCGGTCAGTTTGCGTTTCTGTTTTGCGCCATCAAGTTCGGTATGCCTGCCGGTCTGGCCTCGCTGGTGTTACAGGCGCAGGCGTTCTTTACCATTATTCTCGGGGCATTTGTCTTTGGTGAGCGGTTGCAGGGCAAACAGCTGGCCGGGATTACGCTTGCGGTGTTTGGCGTGCTGGTGCTGGTTGAAGCCAGCCTGAATGGGCAGCATGTGGCGTTGCTGGGCTTTATGCTGACGCTGGCGGCAGGGCTGAGCTGGGCATGTGGGAACATCTTCAACAAACTGATTATGCAGCATGAGGCGCGTCCGGCGGTGATGTCGCTGGTGGTCTGGAGTGCGTTAATCCCCATCGTGCCGTTTATGGCTGCATCGCTTATCCTGGATGGGCCAGATGTCATGCTGAATAGCCTGGTTAACATCGACCTTACCACCATTTTGTCGCTTATCTATCTGGCGTTTGTGGCTACCATTATTGGTTATGGAATTTGGGGTTCGCTGCTGGGGCGCTATGAAACCTGGCGCGTTGCGCCGCTCTCCCTGCTGGTACCGGTCGTCGGGCTGGCGAGTGCGGCCGTTCTGCTGGATGAAAAACTGAGTGTACTGCAGTTGCTGGGAGCGGTACTGATCATGGCCGGGCTGTATATCAACGTTTTTGGTTTGCGCATGCGTCGGGCGATGCGGGTGAAAGGATAAGGCAGAAAAAAGCCCCACATCGGCGGGGCAAAAAGTGAATCAGAGGCTGTGTTGATTATAATACGGCACGCCCAATTCGTCGGATTTGTCGCTGCCTGAACCCATGTGGTTGAAATCAAACGGCGACTGGTCATGTGCAGACGGCAGGATCATCGCGTCACGATTGTTTTGCTGCGTTGCTCTGGGTGTTTGCTCCGCGAAGGCCTGGCTGGAAAATAGCGCCAGCAAGGCGAGGGCGGCGGAGGCGGTAACGTTCATGAGTTCCTCGGTACGTCTTTAAAGGCGTTGTTTAGCTACAGTGTTTTAACGGATACAGATAACGGGATTCGCCCGGCATGCTGGTGATACGGTACTTATGAGGCGGCACATCGAAATAGTTCTTGAACGTACGCGTCAGGGTTTGTTGCGACTCAAACCCGTACCGCTCCGCCAGATAAAGGATCGGTTCATTGCTTTCTTTCAGTTTCTGGGCAATTTCCGTCAGCTTACGGCTGCGAATATATTGACCTAATGAATGGCCGGTCTCTTTTTTGAACATCCGTTGCAGGTGCCATTTTGAGTAACCTGAACGCTCTGATACTTTTTCAAGGGAGAGCGGCGATTCCAGGTTATCTTCGATCCAGTCCAAAATGCTATGAATGGTGATAGCGTCAGTATTGCGTCTGGACATCGTCATACCTCTTTTTCTGTTTACGGCAGTATTTTCTTAAGCAAAAGCTCAAGCGTTGCCACTTCATCTGCCGTTAAGTTTTTTGTGAGTTCCTGGTGCAGTGTTTGTCCTACTAATTGATGACATTGCTCACACATGGCTGCGCCGTCGCGGGTCAGTTTCACCAGAACACCGCGTTTGTCATTCGGGTTAGGGCTTCGTTCAATCCATCCTTTACAGACGAGACGATCCAGCATGCGGGTTAACGCACCGAGATCGACAGAGAGCACCTTTTTCAGCTCAACCGGTGTGATACACGCTTCGCAGCGGATGGAACACAGCACTTTGAACTGTGTTGCGGTGATATCCAGCGGTGACAGGTAGTCATTGAGCAGGCGATCTTTTTTTTGATTGACCATGTGAATAAGACGACCCAGTGGAATTATGTCGTTAAAGAGATCACTGGTGCTTTTCACGATGATTGCCCTGGCAAGTAGTTTAGTTACGGCAGATATTATTGCTCAGGCAAGTATAAGTCAACTGAATGAATTGGCCGATGCCACGAATTGCTAAAACGTTTCATGCACTTCATTTTGTTGCTTTCAAATCATAAAGATAACGAAGCGTTATCGTTTAGGCGTGAAATAATCATTGTTTTGTACCGATGGCTGAAATGTACGGTTTACCCCTATAATTGCGGTGTTGAATACGGATAAGGACGACGACGCATTATGTTGGAATTGATTAAAGCAATAGGTCTTGGGCTGGTGGTGCTGTTGCCGTTGGCTAACCCATTAACGACGGTTGCGCTCTTTCTGGGGCTGGCAGGGAATATGAACAGCGCGGAGCGTAATCATCAGTCGATGATGGCCTCCGTGTATGTTTTTGCCATCATGATGGTGGCGTATTACGCCGGGCAGCTGGTGATGAATACCTTCGGAATTTCGATTCCTGGCCTGCGTATCGCCGGGGGGCTGATTGTCGCCTTTATCGGTTTTCGCATGCTGTTCCCTGCGCAAAAGGCCCATGAATCGCCGGAAGCGAAAAGTAAATCCGAAGAGCTGGAAAGTGAACCGACTGCGAATATTGCCTTTGTACCGTTAGCCATGCCGAGCACGGCGGGGCCAGGGACGATAGCGATGATTATCAGTTCCGCGTCAACGGTACGCGATGGCTCGACGTTCCCGGACTGGGTTGTGACCGTGGCACCGCCGATCATCTTCGCCCTGATCGGTATTATCGTGTGGGCATCATTGCGCAGTTCAGGGGCCATTATGCGCTGGGTAGGCAAAGGTGGGATTGAAGCCATCTCTCGTCTGATGGGCTTCCTGCTGGTCTGTATGGGCGTGCAGTTTATTATTAACGGTGTGCTGGAAATTATTAAAACCTACCACTAAAACAGTGCCCGGCGGCGCGATGCGTGTACGGGCTATTAACGGAATAACAGGTGGTCAGACAATGCAGGAGATTGATTTTTATCTGGTTGATGCGTTTAGCTCAACCTCGTTTGGCGGAAACCCGGCGGCAGTTTGCCCGCTGAAGGCGTGGCTGCCGGATGAGACATTACTCAGGATGGCGCAACAGCATAATCAGTCGGAAACCGCGTTTTTTGTCTGCAGCCACGGCGGCATTGAATTACGCTGGTTTACCACGCTCACCGAAGTCAATCTCTGCGGCCACGCCACGCTTGCTGCCGCATATGTCCTGTTCAATGAACTGAATTACCCGGATCCCCGGATCCACTTTGATACCGCTTCCGGCAGGCTTACCGTCAGTCGTGAGGGGGACTGGATGACGCTGGATTTCCCGGCCTGTCCGACGCAGGAACAAATCCCGCCACCGGAGATGCTTTCTGCACTGGGTATCCGTCACTATGTTGAAGCCCGTAAAGGGCGTGCCTGGGTAGTGGTACTGGAAAACCGCCAGCAGGTTGAGGCCATCACGCCGAACATTTCGGCGATGACGCCCGGTGAACATAAGGTTGCCGTTACGGCGCGTGGAGACGGGGACTATGATTTTGTCAGTCGCTTTTTCTCACCGGGTGTTGCCGTCTGGGAAGATCCGGTCACCGGCTCCGCGCACACGATGTTGATCCCTTACTGGAGCGAAAAACTGGGGAAAACGGCGATGTTCGCCCGTCAGGTGTCAGCCCGTGGGGGAGACGTGCGTTGCGAGCTGAAGGGGAGCCGCGTTCTGATGAGTGGGCAGGCATCACTTTATTTGAAAGGCACAGTATTTCTGCGCTAAATACTTATAACAACAGAGGAAGAGACTATGCAGGAAATTGACTTTTATCTGGTAGATGCCTTCAGCGACAGAGCGTTTGGCGGTAACGCTGCGGCGGTGTGTCCGCTGGAAGAGTGGCTGCCGGATGAAACATTGCTCAAAATGGCGCAACAGCATAACCAGTCGGAAACGGCGTTTTTTGTTCGTACGGACAGCGGGTTTGAGCTGCGCTGGTTCACCACTCTGGGTGAAATTAATCTGTGCGGCCATGCAACGCTGGCAACGTCCCATGTCATCTTCGAATATCTTGATTACCCGCATACCGAAATCACTTTTTCAACACGCTTCGTGGGCGATTTGACGGTAAAACGCAGTGGCGACTGGCTGACGCTGAATTTCCCGGCGTGGTCGACGGAGGCGGTCGACAATCCACCGGCGTTGCTGTTTAGCGCGCTGGGGATCAGTGAAGCCAAAGAGGTTCGCGTCGGGCGGGATTACATGGTGGTGCTGGAAAGTCAGCAGCAGGTGGAAGCGTTAACCCCGGATATCGCGGCGATGCTGCCGCTGGATAAAATGGTCTGCATCACGGCACCGGGTGAGCAGTACGATTTTGTCAGCCGTTTCTTCTGCCCGGGTGAAGGGGTACCGGAAGATCCGGTGACGGGATCGGCACACAGCATGTTGATTCCCTACTGGGGTGAAAAACTGGGCAAAACGCAGATGAATGCCCGCCAGGTGTCAGCCCGTGGCGGGGATTTACGCTGTGAGCTGAAGGGCGACCGCGTGCTGATTGGCGGACAGGCTACGTTGTATCTGAAAGGGCGTATCTTTCTGCGCTAACGGATATCGGCGTGTGGGAGGCTCCAGGTGCTCCCACACATTCGCCGTGATGCCATGCTCAGGCCCGTCACGGCAGGCGGGCAATGTTATTTTTAATCACGTCAACCGAGTGGCGGAATTTGACCCGTTCCTCTTCCGCCAGTTGTAACTCGATAATTTGCTGAACCCCGCCTTGTGCCAGCACGGCGGGCACGCCGATGGCCACGCCATCAACGCCGTATTCACCGTCCAGGATGCAGGAAATGGCCAGCGCACGGTGGCTGCCGGTAAAGATATTACGGCAAATCTCCGCGATGGTTCCTGCGATGCCGTATTCGGTGCAGCCTTTACGGTTGTAGATTTCAAACCCCAGCTTGCGCACTTTCTCAGCCAGCGCTTCCCGATCCAGCGCCTGCCCGGTATGCCGCAGGTACACTTCACCAATGGGTGAACCGTACACCGACGAATGCGACCACACCGGGAACTGGGTATCACCATGTTCACCGAGGATAAAGGCATCGATGCTCTGCGCACCGATGTCCAGCACCTGTGCCAGCGTGCGGCGCAGACGGGTGGTGTCCAGCCAGACGCCGGTACCAATGACCTGGTGACGTGGCAGACCAGAGAGTTTCCACACCTGCCAGGTGATGATGTCGCACGGGTTGGTGGCTATCAGAAAAATGCCCTTAAATCCGTTCTCCATCATTTGTGGCACAATGCTTTTGACAATACGCGCCGTGTTGGTCAGTTCATCCAGTCGGGTTTGCCCGGGTTTTAGCGCACCGCCTGATACGGTAATGACCGCGATATCCACATCGGCACACTCACTGACCTCGCGGGTTGAAATGGTCATCATGCCCGGCATATACGCGGCTGCGTCGCTGAGATCCTGCGCATGGCCTTCTGCGCGTTCGCGGTTGAGATCGACAAGGAGGATCTCTTCACAAATATTTTGATTCAGCAGGGCGTAAGCCGCAGATGCGCCAACGTTGCCTGCGCCAATGATCATCACTTTACGGGCTTTGGTATTCATCGTTATTCCATGAGGTTTACGGCCAACGCCAACAAAATTACTGCCGGGCGCGGTTGCGCGCAACTGATGACGGAAAGCATAAGTTAATACTATGAAGCGCTGTGACATGGCTGCACGATGTTGACGACCCGTTAAGCCCGTTTATGGAGAAGGCACCGGGTGAAGACGTTCGTTTAGCAGCGCGATAAAAGCTTCAAGTTGACGGGTCATTGCCCCGCGACGCCATACCAGCCAGGTGGTCAGCCAGCGCCAGTTTTCTGCCAGTGGCCAGGCTTCAACCTGGTGATGACCGGGCATACTTTCCAGCATGGAACGTGGCATCAGCGCAATGCCTGCGCCAGCAATGACGCAGGCCAGCATCCCGTGATACGACTCCATTTCGTGAATGCGCCCGGGCGTTGCCCGGTCTGCATGAAACCAGCTCTCCAGATGTCGGCGATAAGAACAGTTGGCGCGAAAGGCATACACATCGCTGCCGCTCACCTGCATGGCCCGCGTCACGTTCGCGTGCCCGGCGGGTGTGACCAGCATCATCTCTTCCCGGTAGACCGGCATTCCTTCCAGTTCCGGGTGCGACAGCGGTCCGTCGACAAATGCAGCGCTTAAGGTTCCCTCCAGTACGCCGTCGATCATCGTCCCGGATGGGCCGGTTGAGAGAGCGAACTGAATACGCGGATAGCGCTGGTTAAACTGCGCCAGACTTTCAGGAATGCGCACGGCGGCGGTACTCTCCAGTGCGCCGAGGGCGAATAACCCCTGAGGTTCATCTCCGGCAACGACCATCCGCGCCTCGTCAACCAGCGCCAGGATCTGCTTGCTGTAGCGCAGGAAGTTGTGCCCGGCTGGCGATAAACGCAGGCGCTGGTTCTCGCGAATAAACAGCTCCACGCCGAGATCGGCTTCAAGCTGGCGGATGCGGGTCGTCAGGTTTGACGGAACACGATGCACTTTTTGCGCGGCCTGGGTGATGCTGCCGGTGAGCGCAACGGCGTTAAACATTTCAAGCTGAGTTAAGTCCATAGCATTCTCGATTCGTGAATAAGGTGGTTAGTATTATTCATTTTTAAGAAATAGCAGAGTGCGCCACAATGAATCAACTGTTATTGCGTGGAGATAACCATGACATATTCCTCTGTTACACATGCTCTGTCTGTTAACCCGGCGACGGGCGTTACGCTGGCCGCTTATCCGTGGGCGACTGCCGAAGAAGTTGAACGCGCGGTTGCGCAGGCCGATGCCGGTTTTCGTCAGTGGCGAAATGAAAGCGTTTCGTACCGGGCGCAGAAACTGCGCGATCTCGGTGCAGCGCTACGTAACCGCGCAGAAGAGATGGCGCAGGAGATGTCCCGTGAGATGGGCAAACCTGTTCTGCAGGCGCGTGCGGAAGTGACGAAATCTGCCAGCCTGTGCGACTGGTATGCCGAACACGGCCCGGCGATGCTGCACGCAGAAGCAACCCTGGTGGAAAACCACAATGCGGTCATCGAGTACCGACCGCTGGGGCCAATTCTGGCGGTCATGCCGTGGAACTTCCCGCTCTGGCAGGTGCTGCGTGGTGCAGTACCCATTCTACTGGCCGGGAACAGCTATCTGCTCAAGCATGCACCAAACGTTCTCGGCTCGGCGGAACTTATCGCGCAGGTTTTTGCGGATGCGGGTTTCCCGCAAGGCGTCTTTGGCTGGGTTAATGCGACAAACGAGGGTGTCAGTCAGGCGATTAACGATCGCCGTATTGCTGCGGTTACCGTGACCGGCAGCGTGCGTGCCGGGGCGGCAATTGGTGCGCAGGCGGGCGCAGCGCTGAAAAAATGCGTGCTGGAACTGGGCGGTTCCGATCCCTTTATCGTTCTGAACGATGCCTCTCTGGAGCTGGCCGTGAAAGCGGCAGTGGCCGGGCGTTACCAGAACACCGGGCAAGTGTGCGCGGCAGCAAAACGTTTCATCGTAGAAGAGGGGATTGCTGATGCCTTCACCCAGCGTTTTGTCGCGGCGGTTGCGGCGCTGAAAATGGGCGAACCCGATCGGGAAGAGAACTATATTGGCCCTATGGCACGTTTTGACCTGCGTGATGAGCTGCATCAGCAGGTGCAGGCCACGCTGGCGGAAGGGGCGACGTTGCTGTTGGGTGGAGAGAAAATTGCCGGTGACGGTAACTATTACGCACCAACCGTGCTGGGTAATGTCACCCCTGATATGACGGCATTTCGTCAGGAGCTGTTTGGCCCGGTGGCGGCCATTACGGTTGCCAGAGATGCAGAGCATGCGTTGCAGCTGGCTAATGATAGTGACTTTGGCCTTTCTGCCACGGTCTTTACTGCGGATACAACGCTTGCGGAGAAATTCTCCCGCGAACTGGAGTGCGGCGGGGTGTTTATCAATGGCTATAGCGCCAGCGATGCGCGGGTGGCTTTTGGTGGCGTGAAGAAGAGCGGCTTTGGTCGTGAACTTTCTCACTTCGGTTTGCACGAATTCTGTAATGTGCAGACGGTGTGGAAAGACCGGGTGTAATTCTCCACCTGGCGGTGCTGCACTTACACGGGCCGACGGTTTTGTCGGCCGGGTAAAATGAAGTCACCACCCGGTAAAGAAGGCCTTCAACACGAAGGCCTTTGTCATTTTTATGCAATGGTTCTGTCATTTTCGTTTCGTAGACTCGCTCGCGTCTAACGTATTGTTACAGAAGAAAATTATGAACCTAACGCAAATTTTTTGCCGTATTGCGCAGCGTATCATCCCACGTCAGTTTGGTCTGCTGGTCGGTATTTTTTGTATTATTGGACTTTTCTCCGCACTGCAACTTTCCTCCTCATTTTTGCTGACCGGCTCCCTGAAAGAAGCTCAACGCAATGAACAACATAATCAACTGGCCTATCAGCAGCAGGGCAAGCTGGATTTGGCGCGTGTTTCCCTGCTGGCGGCCAGCGATTTGCTAAACCGCTCCGGTGTTTATTTTATGCAGGATAAAGAGACCGGCTCTGAGGGGAGCTGGCATAGCCTGATGGACGAGGCGCAAAAAGCCCTGGATGCCTCTCAGCAAGCGTGGAATGCCTGGCTGGCTCTCCATCCACCGAAAGACGATGCGCTGGTAAATAGTTATCAGCTTTTCTACGATGCCATTAAAGAGCAGGCGGAAGGGCTTACCAAAAACAACTCCATTGACACCTTTTTTGCCGTACCCGCTCAGGCCTTTCAGACTGACTTTAACGACAACTATGCGCGGTATCAGCAGCTCAGCGAGAAGCAGGCAATAAAAGGGCGACAGTCGTTACTGGAACAGCTTTCAGGTCTGCAAACGTTATTCCTGTTTGCACCGGTTGTGCTGCTGGCAATTGCCATTATGGTCTGGTTCGGGATGGCAAAATGGGTGATTACACCGCTGCGTCGGTTGATTGCACATATTAACCTGCTGGCTGCAGGCGATCTCTCCGCTACGCCGCCAGGGGTGATGCGCTTTAACCGGGAAATTGGGCAGCTCAGCGCCAGTATTACCACCATGCAGCACGGGTTACAGCAGCTGGTGACGCAGGTCAGCGATGCCACGACCTCGATGGTCGAGAATATTGGTTCTCTCGCGCAGGGTAATCAAAAACTGTATCAGCAGTCGGCACGGCAGGCGAAAGAGCTGGAAGAGGTCACGGCACATATTGCGTCGCTGGAAACCCACGTTGAGGGCAATACCGGTTATGCGAAGCTTGCCAGTTCGCGCGCAGATGAAGCCCGCCAGGCTGCGGCGGGCGGTGACCAGATGATGTCTACCGTGAATGCCTCCATGCAGGCGATCGTTGACCGATCCTCAGAGATGCGTGGGATCGTGGCGATGATCGACAGCGTGGCATTTCAGACCAACATTCTGGCGCTGAATGCGGCAATTGAAGCGGCACACGCGGGGAGCCAGGGGCGCGGGTTTGCCGTCGTCGCCCGGGAAGTCGGTCTGCTTGCCAGAAAGAGCAGTCATTCGACACAGACCATTCAGGAGCTGATTAACCATTCCCTGCAGGGTATTGAAGACGGTTCAAAAGCGGTTAATCGCCTGGAGGATAACCTGCAACAGGTGACCGGGCTGGTGGGTAATTTAAGCAGTTTGCTGAATGATATCTCAACGGCCACCCTGAGCCAGGGCGAGAGCATTCATCAGATGACGCGCCAGCTCCAGGCGTTAAATCAGGTGTCCCGTCAGACCGATGCGCTGGTTTCTGACGCGTCGGATGCGTCTGAACGTCTGCATAAAGAGTCCGATCTTTTGTTGCAGGCTGTTTCGCGTTTTCGCCTTACCGCCTGACGCAACATATAAGCATCTGTTATACTCGCAGCCCGTTTTAGCCTGAGGGCAAGGAGCAAAGTGTGGCTGCGGTCATCCATAATGAGATGCTGGACGAGATTCTGGCGCAGGTTCGTCCATTACTCGGAAAAGGGAAGGTTGCCGACTATATTCCGGCCCTGGCCTCTGTCAGCGGTAATAAGCTGGGCATTGCCATCTGTACGGTAGACGGGCAGCGTTACCAGGCCGGTGACGCGACCGAACGTTTTTCTATTCAGTCCATTTCGAAAGTGCTGAGTCTGGTTGCGGCGATGCGCCAGTATCAGGAAGACGAGATCTGGCTGCGCGTGGGCAAAGATCCCTCCGGTCAGCCATTTAACTCGCTGCTTCAGCTCGAAATGGAGCAGGGTAAACCGCGTAACCCCTTTATCAATGCCGGGGCGCTGGTGGTGTGCGATATGCTGCAAAGCCGTCTCAGCGCTCCTCGTCAGAGAATGCTCGAAATTGTGCGCCAGCTTTCGGGCGTTGCGGATATTGCTTACGATACCGTTGTGGCTCGCTCGGAATTTGAACATTCTGCCCGCAATGCGGCCATCGCGTGGCTGATGAAATCTTTTGGCAATTTCCATAACGATGTCGCGACCGTGTTGCAAAACTACTTCCATTACTGCGCGCTGAAAATGAGCTGTGTTGAACTGGCGCAGACCTTTTTGTTCCTGGCGCATCAGGGGTATGCTCCGCATCTCGGTCAGGAAGTCGTCTCTCCCCTGCAGGCTCGCCAGGTGAATGCCCTGATGGCAACCAGCGGGATGTATCAGAACGCCGGGGAGTTTGCCTGGCGCGTTGGCCTGCCCGCCAAATCGGGCGTCGGTGGTGGAGTGGTTGCGATTGTGCCGCATGAAATGGCGATTGCCGTCTGGAGCCCGGAGCTGGATGAAACGGGAAATTCGCTGGCCGGTGTGACGGTGCTGGAGCAACTGACCCAGCGTCTGGGACGCTCCGTCTACTGATGTCGGCTCTGGAAGCGCTATTTTCCCGCCTGGCACGCTCGACCTTTCGCTCGCGGTTTCGCTTAGGGCACAAGGAACGGCAATACTGCTGGGATAAAGGGGCGGAAACCATTGACCAGCACGCCGCCGATTTTATTGCTCAGCGTCTTGCTCCTGCGCATCCGGCGAATGACGGGAAACAGACACCGATGCGCGGTCACCCGGTATTTATCGCCCAGCATGCCACCGCCACCTGCTGTCGTGGCTGTCTGGCTAAATGGCACAATATCCCGCAGGGCGTCCCGCTCAGTGCACAGCAACAGCATTACATCGTTGGGGTGATCCATCACTGGCTGGTGCTGCAAATGAACACCCAAAATTGATGAGTTATGATCCTGTTGTCAATGTGTTATATATGCATGCTAAATTACGTACATTCACGCTGATGACCGCAAATAATTACCATAAGTAATTATATGGATTGATATTTAATGCGTTCTGCTATCTCTGCCATCAAGCTTTTCCAGCCAGAAAGTCCGCTACGGAATGCGGCGGGTATTTTTCTCCTCACCACCTTGTTTTATTTTGTCGGTGCTGAATTACGGCTGGTGGAAGCGCTGTCTCTCTTCTGGCCGCTGAATGGCGTGATGGCCGGGGTATTTGCCCGTTATGCTTATCTGAATCGTCTGCATTACTATGCCACGTCGTATGTCGCCATGCTGATGTACGACGCGGTCACCACCAGTTGGGGAATAGCCTCGCTGGTCATTAATCTGTCAAATATGGTCTTCATCGTCACTGTCGCGCTACTGGTTTTGCGTGACAAGCGGCGAATGGAAAAGCCCGATCCCCTTAACGCGCTGCGTCTGTTTAATTACTGCCTGATGGCGGCATTGCTGTGTGCGTTGCTGGGGGCGCTGGGCTCGGTGGGTATTGATAACCACACCTTCTGGCCCCTGTTTGCCGACTGGTTTGGCGAGCAGTTCTCGACCGGGGTACTGATTGTGCCGTGTATGCTGACGGTGAGGATGCCCGTGCGGCAAATTACGCTACACCTGGAGCGCCTCTTGCCGATTGCGGCGCTGATTATTTCGGTGGCGGCATCAGTCGTGATTGGCGGGGCGGGGAGCCTGGCATTCCCTCTGCCCGCGCTCATCTGGTGTGCGGTGCGTTATTCCTTGCCTGCGACCTGCCTGTTGACGTTTGTCACCGGGGCCACGGAGATCATCCTGGTTGCTAATTCCATTATTAATATTGCCGTGGCCACGCCTTTGTCGACACCGATGATGTTCTCTGCGCGTCTTGGGATCGCCACAATGGCCATTTGCCCGGTGATGGTGTCCGTGAGTGTGGCGGCAATAAATTCGCTGATCCGCCAGGTTTCATTGCGGGCGGATTATGACTTTCTGACCCATGTCTATTCGCGCTCAGGGCTTTATGAAGCGCTGAAACAGGAAGAATCACACAGGTTTTCCCGTTTTTTGACCGTAATGTTGCTGGATATCGACTATTTTAAAAGTATCAACGATAACTACGGGCATGAGTGTGGCGATCGCGTGCTGGCGGTTTTTGCCCAACAGGTTCAGCAGGTTGTCGGTGAGGACGGGCTGGTGGCACGAATGGGGGGCGAAGAGTTTGCCGTAGTCGTGAACACCGGAGATGCGCAGCACGGCTTTGAACTGGCTGAACGCATCAGAGTCACAATAGCAAATCATCCGTTTATCTGGCGGCAGCAAACGTTGTTTCTGACGGTCAGTATTGGTCTGGGGAGCGGGAAGTCGGAATTCTGGCAACTGACGGAAGTCTTTAACAGGCTGATGGCGGAAGCGGATGATTATCTCTACCGTTCGAAAAAAGCAGGGCGGAATTGTACCCGTGCCCGTTTGCCTGACGAACAAATTGTTGTGACTACCGAAACTGAAACGTAGCGGTGTAAACGTAACCACTTCAGGCTGGGCGCGGTATGGCTGTTAAAAATCAGCAAATAAATTCCTTGCTACGTATTTTTAAGCTCAATAAGATACCGGAAGAAATATATCGGAAAAATCGCAGCATGAATGGAACTGACAAACTCTGTAAAACCCCTCGCGTACCAGGAAGCCGGTTTGTCAAACGTATGTATCTGATGCGTATTCTTGGTACGTTTCTTTGCTTTATCCCCATCCTTTCCGTGTTAATTGAACATCAGCGTTCAGTCTGGTTAATGATTCTGCTGGGTATGAATGCGTTTATCTGGCCGACACTGGCCTGGTATCGTTCGCGAAATTCAGCGCTTCCGCTGGTGACAGAACATCAAAACCTGGTGCTGGACGCCGGGGCCGGTGGTTTCTGGATCGCCATGATGGCGGTGGATCCTCTGCCGTCGGTGGTGATTGCCACAATACTGCTTGCCGACCGCCTTTCCGCAGGGGGTTTTACGTTGATGAAAAAGGCGGCTGTCACGATGTTTGTCACCTTTTTTGCCAGCTGGCTGACGCAGGGAATGGCGGTGGATATGATTGTCTCTCAACGTACGATGTTCGCCACGTTACCCCTGATCACCATTTATCTTATTGCTCTGAGCGTGTTAACGGACAGCATTGCGCTGCGTCTGCGGGTCAAGAGCCGCGAGCTTGAACGGATCGCGATGATGGATCCGCTGCTGGATATCGCTAACCGTCGTCTGCTGGAAAAGCGTATTGACCATGAACTCAAGAAACTTCGCCAGACGTGCCGTGAATCGGCCTTAATGTTTATCGATATCGACAACTTCAAATACGTTAACGATCGTTTTGGTCATAAAGTGGGGGATACAATGCTGGCGGCCGTGTCGCAAATTTTGCATCTGGCAACGCGCCCGACGGATACACCTGCGCGTCTGGGAGGCGATGAGTTTGTGATCCTGTTGCCCAATACCACGATTGAAGAGGCTCATGTCGTCGCAACGCGCATTATGGACGCGGTTGCGGTGATGGAAGATGTGGCGCAGGAGACTGTGCATTGTACGCTCAGTATTGGTATTGCCTGTGCCACGCGTGAAATGGGAAGCGTAACTGACTGGCTGCAGGCGGCTGACAACGCCCTGTACCGCGCCAAGCGGGATGGCAAGAACAGAATATTCGCACACTGACAATGTCTCTGTTTAAGCTACGCTTTTAAGAAAGCTATGCGTCTGGAGGCGTTATGAAATCACCTGTAATTCCTGTGAACGAAGCGAAACGCCTGCTCGCGCTACGCGAATCCGGGCTGTTGGATATTGACGTTTCCCCGACGTTAGACAGGCTGACGCGTCTGGCAAAACGCTTCTTTCAGGTTCCGCTGGTCATGATCAATGTTATTGATGAACATGCGCTGATCGTAAAGTCAGCTGACGGTGAAACCCCCGATGTCATTCCCCGCAACATCTCATTTTGTGGGCATACGATCCTGAGCGATGCGCCGCTGGTAGTGGGCGATATGCAACAGGATGCCCGTTTTTCTGATAACCCGCTGGTGGCTGGAAAACCGGGCGTCAAATTTTATGCCGGTATTCCGCTGCGTTTGCGCGATGGCATGCGTGTGGGGTCAATGTGCCTCATTGATTATGCCCCTCGTGAATTTTCTGCGGCCGATTTGTCGGTGCTGGCTGACCTTAGTGCGCTGGCTGAAGATGCATTTGCTGCAATCAGTGCGGTTACAACGGATGAACTGACCGGGTTGTCTAATCGTCGCGGTTTTAACCAGTTTGCCCGGTTTACCCTCTCCGTGGCCAAACGCCGGGCCGAGCCTCTAACCCTGTGCTGGCTGGATCTGGACCGCTTCAAAGAAATTAACGACCGCTACGGGCAGGAAGAAGGCGACAACGCCCTGAAAGCGATGGCCCAGCTGATGCGTTCCTCCTTCCGTGAGGCTGACCTGCTGGTGCGCTTCGGTGGCGATACATTTGCCGTGCTGTTTGCCGATACGGATGAGCAGGGAGCCTGGATTGCCATGCAGTATCTGATTGAACAGGTAGAAGCATACAACGCGCAAAAGCTGCATCCGTGGTCGTTACGGTTTTCATGGGGATTGAGTGAATTCAATCATAACGACAATGACCTGTCACAGTGGCTAAAAGATGCCGAAGAAAAAATGCATGATATGAAACGCCAGCACCACCCTGCAGGGTGACATAGTAAAAGCCTATGGCAGATATGATTGCGTTACAAAAATGTTAAATGCAAAGTGAGGGAATTCAACGTAAGGAACATCAATGAATACCTCACTGCAAATCAAAAACCTCACCCGGGAAGATATTCTCACTCACATTGATGCACTCGCCGCCATTCTCGAAAACTGTGTAAACGGCGGTGCATCTGTCAGTTTTATGTTGCCCTTTAGCCCGGAGAAAGCCCGTACATTCTGGCGCGGCATTGCCGAGCGTGTAGGGAGTCATGAGCGCTCCGTGCTGGCCTGCATCGATCCGCAGGACGGCGTTATTGGCACAGTGCAGTTGATCACCGAACAGCCGGAAAACCAGCCGCACCGTGCGGATGTGGCAAAACTGCTGGTGCATGAAAAAGCACGACGCAAAGGCGTGGCAATGGCGCTTATGAAAGCGCTAGAAGCCCTGGCCAGAGCCCAGGGTATCTCTGTGCTGGTGCTGGATACCTCTACCGGAAGCGGTGCGGAGGGGTTCTACCAGCGTGCCGGCTGGCAAAAAGTGGGGGAGATCCCCTGTTACGCACTGATGCCAGATGGCGAGATGACAGCAACGTCTGTGTTCTACAAGCTCTTATGATTATTTTTCACAATGATGTCATGAGTTGATCAAAACAGGGGTTCTGGTCGTACAGTTTTGATAAGTTATTACACCAATACCATCAAGATGTATGACCAATAATAAAGGATCTCATTGTGAACACTCTTAACCGTCGTGATTTCCCCGGTGCTCTCTACCCTGAACGTATCATTCAGTTTGGTGAGGGCAATTTCCTGCGAGCGTTTATAGACTGGCAAATCGACCTGTTAAACCAACATACCGATCTTAACGCCGGTGTGGTGGTTGTGCGCCCCATTCAGAGCGACTTTCCGCCGTCGCTGAACGCGCAGGACGGGCTCTACACCACCATCATCCGTGGCCTGAACGAGAAGGGTGAAGCGGTCAGCGATGCGCGTCTTATCCGCTCCGTTAACCGTGAAATCAGCGTCTACAGCCAATACGACGAGTTCCTGAAACTGGCTCACAACCCGGATATGCGCTTTGTTTTCTCGAACACCACGGAAGCGGGTATTAGCTATTATGCAGATGACGCTTTTGATGATGCACCCGCGGTGAGCTACCCGGCGAAACTGACGCGACTGTTGTTTGAGCGCTTCAGTCATTTCAACGGTGCAACGGATAAAGGCTGGGTAATCATTCCGTGTGAACTGATTGACTACAACGGTGATGCACTGCGCGAGCTGGTGCTACGTTATGCGCAGGAGTGGGCGTTACCCGCGGCATTTACCCGGTGGCTGAACGACGCCAACAGCTTCTGTTCGACGCTGGTTGACCGTATTGTGACCGGTTATCCGCGTGATGAAGTGGCTGAACTGGAAACCGCATTGGGTTATCACGATGGGTTCCTTGATACCGCCGAGCACTTCTACCTGTTTGTTATTCAGGGTCCAAAATCCCTTGCCAGTGAACTGCGTCTGGATAAATACCCGCTGAACGTGCTGATTGTCGATGACATCAAACCCTATAAAGAACGCAAAGTGGCCATTCTGAACGGGGCGCACACGGCGCTGGTACCCGTGGCATTCCAGGCGGGTCTGGATACGGTGGGGGAAGCAATGAGCGATGCAGACGTTTGCGCATTTGTGGAAAAAGCCATTTACCAGGAAATTATTCCGGTGCTGGATCTGCCGCGTGACGAGCTGGAGTCTTTTGCCCGCGCGGTAACCGGTCGTTTCTGTAATCCGTACATCAAGCACCAGTTGCTGTCGATTGCCCTGAACGGGATGACCAAATACCGCACACGTATTCTGCCGCAGTTGCTGGCTGGGCAGAAGGCGACCGGTAAATTGCCGGCACGCCTGACGTTTGCTCTGGCTGCGCTAATCGCGTTTTATCGCGGTGAGCGCAACGGTGAAAGCTATCCGGTGCAGGATGACGCGCACTGGCTGGAGCGTTATCAACAGCTGTGGACGCAACATCATGATAAGCAGATCAGCACCAGTGAACTGGTGAGGTCGGTACTGAGCGTGAGCGAGCACTGGGAACACGATCTAACCCAGGTTAACGGATTGGTAGAACACGTTACGCTGGATCTTGATGCCATTCTGCATCAGGGCATGCGTGAAGCGGTTAAACCGCTCTGCTAACGTTCATTTGAGAGTGAGGGGGAAACCTGCGCCGGATTTCCCCTCTGCATTAATCTGTTTGCGCAGTGATTAGTTACAACATACTAACTACTGCGTTTTTAAAAACAACCTGCAACACCGTGCGCGTTACGCCAGCCAGGTCAGGAAATGCAATATCCTATTAACATGCTTGCAACCGTGAAGGGGATCACGTTTAATAGCCGCGCTCTTTACTTTCCTGAAGCTGACTATGATCGTTCGTCCTCAACAGCACTGGCTACAACTCATTTTTGTCTGGCACGGTTCCGTATTACCCAAAATCTATACCCGGCTACTGCTTAACTTCCTGCTTTCCATCGCCGTGATCGTGATGTTGCCGTGGTATACCTCGTTAGGTATCAAATTTACCGTCGCACCGTTTAGTATTCTTGGCGTGGCTATCGCGATTTTTCTTGGCTTCAAAAACAACGCCTGCTATTCGCGCTATGTCGAGGCTCGCCAGCTTTGGGGGCAACTGATGATAGCGGCGCGTTCGCTGTTTCGCGAGGTAAAAAATACGTTACCCGACGATCCGCATCTGGGGGAGTTTGTCCGTCTGCAAATTGCCTTTGCGCACTGTCTGCGCATGACGCTTCGCCGTCAGCCCCAGGCCGACCGGCTTTCCGGTTATCTTTCAGCCGCGCAGTTACGCAAGGTAATGGAGGCCAACTCTCCGGCAAACCGCATTTTGCTGATCATGGGGGAGTGGCTGGCGGTAAGACGTCGCGAAGGCCAGCTGTCCGATATTTTGTTCCACAGCCTGAATAATCGTCTGAATGACATGTCAGCTGTGCTTTCCGGCTGCGAGCGTATCGCCACAACACCGGTACCATTTGCCTACACGCTGATCCTGCACCGCACGGTGTATTTGTTCTGCATCATGCTGCCGTTTGCGCTGGTTGTTGACCTGCACTACATGACGCCGTTCGTCTCTGCGTTGATTTCGTATACTTTTATTTCGCTCGATACGCTGGCAGAAGAGCTGGAAGATCCGTTTGGTACAGAAGATAACGATCTGCCGCTGGACGCCATCTGTAACGCAATGGAACGCGATCTGTTACAGATGAACGATGAAGATGCGATACCTGAGCGACTTATGCCGGATAAGCATTATCAGCTGACATAACGGGCGTTCCACTCTTCACGGGTGATCTCCCAGAGCCCGGAATCCAGCAGTCCGCTCACGTACGCTTTCTTTTCCGTCCTGATGAGCCGCATGCCGCTACTGGCTGAAATACGCTGTGAGCGGCTGTTGGCTACCGCTTTCGGGGCGCGCAACACCGGTTTATTCAGCGTATTAAACCAGTAGTCCGTTGCCGCAATGCTGGCCTCACGCATATATCCCTGCCCCTGAAACTCGGGGGCCAGCCAGAATCCACGGTTGTTATCTTCCACATCGTACAGGCAGATAATCCCCATCAGCACTTCCGGGGCTTCACGCCGCCGGATGCTCCAGAACCAGGCAATACCTTTTGCCATATCCGGCAGTGCAACATTGTTAACGTAATTCTCTGCGCCATTTTCCGGGTAGGGCCAGGGCACGGAGGAGACCATATAGCGGACGATTTCCCAGCGTGGATAGAGTTTCTGGATCTGGACTGCATCTTCAGCAACCAGCGGTTGCAGCAATAAACGTTCTGTCGTTAGTGCAGGTATCGTCATCCGTGGTTCTCCTTTTTTAAGCGTTATGCTTTGGTTTGCCTTCTGCTATTTTCATCATTACCACAAATGTCTCCGGTGTGCTGTCATTCCTTCACGACTAAAATTTGCAGAGGTAACAATGGCGATAACGGTAAGAGCTTTACGCGCAGAAGATTATTCACAGTGGCGTCCGCTTTGGGACGGTTACACCCATTTTTATGACTGTGAACTCGATGAGTCCATCACTGCATCGACATGGGAAAGGGCGCTGGCGACGACTCATTCGTCTCTGTTTTGCCGGGTTGCGGAAATGGACGGCAAGGTTGTGGGTTTCGCCATGTGCATTCTGCACGAAGGTACCTGGTCGACAGCGCCAGTTTGCTATCTGGAAGATCTGTTTGTCGATGCCACAGTACGCGGCGCTGGAGCCGGGCAGGCATTAATCGATGCCCTGATGGCAGAAGGCAAGCGAGAAGGGTGGGCAATACTCTACTGGATGACCCGGCAGAACAATCCCGCACGTAAACTCTATGACAAATTTGCTGAAGCCGACGATTACGTTCGTTACCGCATTTCGCTGTAATGCTTTCCAGCGTATGTAGCCTGACGAAGGTAATGATGACCAGCAGTTGCAGGTCATCCAACAGGATTAAAAACGCCTCATGGCTGACGTTTAGCAATGATAAACAGCCGTGGAAAAGCCAGCAGTATCTGCCCGTTTTCCTGGAGCGGATACTGCTCTTCCAGCAGTTCATGGTAACGCTTCAGAAAATGTTTCTGTTCGCTCTCGTTGAGTTCCTGTAACCACGGACGCAGACCGGTGGCACTGACCCAGTCAATAATGGCCTGATGCGAACTCATTTTGTGAAAATAGGTGGTCCGCCAGATATCCACATCGCAGCCCGCATCCGTAAGAATATCGTAATACGCATGCACCCCAGGCAGAGGTTCGCGGCCGCGATCGGGATAACCTTGTTCATAGGCGACTTCACGCATGGCGATGTGCGTGGGTTCGAGCCAGTTATCGGGCATCTGTATCGCCAGCACGCCGTTTAAGTGGAGCAAAGAAACGAGGTGCGGCAGGAGATCGTAATGGTCAGGAACCCATTGTAGCGACGCGTTGGCGTAAATCAGGCTGAGCGGTTGAGCAGGTTTGTACCGCCGAATGTCTGCCTCGACAAAGTGACAGTCTGGAAAGGTGCGACGTGCTTCTTCGAGCATCGCCGGCGAGTTATCCACGCCAGTAATGTGTGCCGAAGGCCAGCGATGCTTTAACAGTGCAGTACTGTTTCCTGGCCCGCAACCTAAATCAACCAGAGATGACACCTCATCCAGTGAAATCCGGGCGAGCAGTTCAGCGGCAGGGCGTGTACGTTCGGCAGCATATTGAAGGTAAAGAGAAGGATCCCAGTCAGCCATTTTGCCTCTCCATTTTGCATTATTCAGCAAGAATAGCACAGCCAGACACCTGCGCAGTGGCAGGCATCTGAAGTTGTGAAGGTTACAGAATTCCTTTCAGAGCAATATGGTAAAGCAGCATGATGGTCTTACCGTCGACTATCTTACCGGTTTCAATTCCCCGTAATGCTTCTGCCAGCGGTAACTCCAGCACCTGAATATCTTCACCTTCGGCTTTGATGCCTCCTCCGTTACCCGACCGATCCTGCGGATGGTACTCAGCGATATAAAAATAGAGTTTTTCCGTGACGGAGCCAGGGCTCATATAGGCTTCAAAAACCTTTTGAACGCAGGTGACCTTAAAACCGGTTTCTTCTTCTGCTTCCGCTTTAATACGGCTTTCCGGATCCATGTTATCGAGCAGTCCGGCTGCGGCTTCGATCAGATCGTCTTCATGGCCATTGATAAAGACAGGGAAGCGGAACTGGCGAGTGAGGATCACCGTTTTTTGGTCGCGGTTATAGAGCAGAATGGTTGCCCCGTTACCCCGATCATAAACTTCGCGGCTCTGTCGCTGCCATTCACCATCACTGCGTTGCTGGTCGAAGGTATATTTTTTGAGGATGTACCAGTTATCAGACAGTGTTTCATTCGCGATAATGCGTATATCTGCACGTTTTGATTGCACGTTTGTTCCTCCTTTCGTAGAGTAACTATCATAAGCAGCAATATCGTGCATATTCAAGATAAAACATGCAATATCAGGAATACATCATGCTCACCAGCCAGCGAAAGCAGTTAATCCTCGAAAAATTACAGGCAGAAGGTCAGGTTCAGTCGAAAGCGCTCAGCATGCTTTTCACGGTTTCTGAGGATACGATCCGTCGTGACTTACGTGAGCTGGCGGCAGAAGGGCGTTTACAACGTGTACACGGTGGCGCGCTGCCGTCATCTTCGGCGATTGCACCGTTTGCAGAACGGCAGTCTCTGAAAATGGATGCGAAAAAAAGGGTCGCTCGTAAAGGCGCACAGCTTATTTCTCCGGGCCAGGTGGTGATCATTGATGGAGGGACAACCACATCGGAACTGATTACGTTCTTACCCTCTGACCTGAATATTACCGTGGTGACGCACAGCCCGGGTATCGCGCTGGGGTTGGTTAATCATCCTGCCATTGAGGTTATCCTCATTGGTGGGCGTTTATACAAACATTCGATTGTGACGGTTGGTGCGGCGGCCATTGAAGGCATTGGTAATATTCATGCGGATCTCTTTTTCATGGGGGTCACAGGGATCCACCCGGATACCGGACTTACCACCGGTGATTTTGAAGAAGCGTGCATCAAACGCGCATTTTCCGGCAGAGCCGCAGAGACCGTAGTTCTTGCTTCACCGGAAAAAATTAATTCGGCATCATCGTTTGTGATTGGTGATTTGTCGCTGGTTAATACCATTGTTGTGGAAGACGATACCGATAAAGCCTGGATAAACGCGATAACGGGAAAGGGGGTGTCGGTGGTGATGTAAGCCTACCCGTTTTAGTTCCACGCACTGTTGAGATGTGACGTATGATGCCAGGATGTCGGTATGTACGGCGAGGGTGGGGCGGTTCACCAACATCACCTGACTCAACTTGATAGATGCAACCTGAATACGGAGCACCAGATGGTCACTACACACGTTTTTATCGCGGTCAGTCTTGATGGCTACATCGCCCGGCAGGATGGAGATATCGACTGGCTGTTGCAGCGCGATGACCCGGCAGAAGATCACGGTTACGCAGAGTTCATCGCGGACAAAGATTGGATCGTTATGGGCCGGGGAAGCTATGAGAAGGTGCTGACCTTTGCTGAGTGGCCTTATGACCTGCCCGTGCTGGTGCTCTCCCGGCAGCTAACCGATCCCCCCGTGCCCGAGGCGCTTAAGGGAAAAGTGCAGTTCTCCCGCCGCGCACCAAAGGAGGTGATTGAGGATCTGGCGGCACAAAACGTACATCGCGTCTATATCGATGGCGGCCAGTTGATACAGTCGTTCCTGCGTGAGGGGCTGGTCGCTGATATCGTTATCACTACCGTTCCTGTCCTGCTCGGTTCAGGAAAACCGCTGTTCGGAAATCTGCTCCAGGATGTCGATTTGACGTTATTATCAAGCCGCAGCTTCCCTTCGGGTCTGGTGCAGTCGCACTATCGGGTGATGTCATAAACAGACATCCAGAGGATGCTAATTTCCAGTCAAAGCTTCTTTCCGAATTGACTGTCACACACTGATATCTGGACGTTTTTTGGATCAACAACCTTACCGCATGCGGTAACAAAGGCGCTACGCAGCACTTCTCCACTTTCTTTATCAGATAAAACAATATGAGGTGTGTCGTGCAGTATATTTTTATGTCCCCACTCCATCATAGAGATAAGAATTGGGGCAAGACTACGACCTTTTGCTGTAAGAACATACTCATACCGTTCACGTGTACCTTCTTCCTGATAGGGGATTTTACAAAGCAGACCAAGTTAAAATTACCCAGAGTAAGAGAGAAGGGGAATATCAGGTGTGGCGACGCAGCCGTTCGTGCAACATCAATGCGGCGGATGGCTGGAGTGTAAAAAAACCTTACCGCCCGGCAGGAAGGCGATAAGGTCAGGCAAAAAGTGGCATAAACATGAAGAGAGCGAGAAAAGATATCTGAAAAGAGGGCGATGAAACTCTCAGTCAAATGGCTTTACAGGACGTAACGAACACCAAATACAAATTCATTGTTGACCAGACGGCCGCGCAGATTTTCATCCTGCAGACCACGGGCGTTCACAAAGGTGTTACGACCACTTTCAATATTGCCCATATCGACATAGCGATAAGTGGCGTACAGCGTCAGGTCGTCAATCACTTCATAAGAGGTGCCTGCACCCACAGAGTACGTAAAGTTGGTTTGCGTATTACCGGCGAACTCACGGCTGTCATTACCCTGCCAGCCACCCACTTTCACTTTCGCCACACCGGCACCCGCGGTTGCGTACAGGGCGAATTTATCGGTAATCATAAAGTCACGATAAACGTTGAGCATTGCTCGTTCAGAATCAACCTTCATGTGGTTGAAACTGGTCGCAAAAGTGGAAGAGCCGCTGGTGAATTCCGTCTTTTCTTTAAAAACGTATTCAGCTTCGGTACGCCAGTTATTGCCGAACTGATAGCCGACAGCCACGGAACCGTTCTGCTTGTGCTCTTTTTCATCCCCGGCCACAAAAGAACCGATCCCCGGGCGTTCGCTCAGATTCATGCTCTTTGCCTTCTGATGGGTATCAATCAGGTTCAGGGCACCGTAATAGCCTTCTTTAGCGTTTTCAGCTGCCAGTAATGGACTGGAAGCGCACAGTGAAATCACAGAGGCGAATAAAACACGTGGCGTTACTTTCATAATAAGGTCCTTTTTTATTTTCCCAATAAATTGTGAATCGCTTTACTTATTGCAGTTTTTTAATGGCATCGAGTGCACAGGCTTCATCAATATCACCACTCGGAGCGCCGCCAATGCCAATGGCACCGATAGTGGTGTTATTTTCTTTAACCGGTACGCCGCCGGCTAATAATAAGAAGCCAGGAATATCGCCGAGATTTTTCGCTGCCGGATACTTGTTCGAGTTTTCCAGAAGCTGGCTCGTGGCCGCACCGCTGGAGGCAGAGGTGAATGCTTTCTGGTAGCTGGCGGTCAGGGTATGTGGGCCGGCGTTATCCATACGCTGTACCGCGCGGGTGACACCTGCAGCATCAACAACCGTTACGCTGACATTGTACCCTTTAGCACTGCACGATTTAACGGCTTCACTGGCCAGTACAGAAGCCTGTTCCAGAGACAAGGTGGACTGCGTCAGCGATTTGGCGTGAGCGGTCATCGTTAATGCCGTGAGCACAGGCAAAATAAGAAATCTTTTTTTCACAAGGAATACCTTTTAATTAACAGGGGTAAATAATAAAAATAAAACGCCCATGAGGTTGACCAGCAAGAGCATCAGGATAAGAAAACGTATTTCTGTTGTGGTGGTTTCAAATGAATTATTTAACATGGCAACCTTCTTTATTTTAAAAGCGCTGCCATGGTGACAACGGGGTTACTATATAAATTTCATGGTAGTGAAATACATGAGGGCAGGATGATAGGCTTGTAAGGGAAGGACTATAGGCTTGTAGTCCTTGTCGGTGAAAAATGCCGTGCTGGCTCAGGAGCCGGTTGGTACCCGCGTGATGGGCCACCGTGTTGTGGTGTACACCGAAATCGCCTGATTCAGCGCCGCCAGGGTGGTCAGCAGAGTCTGGAGGCGAGGCAGAATTTCAGCCTCAACGGGAAGCGTCACTGTTTTGCATGCGTTTTCAAGGACGCGACACTGTTGCGCTAGCGTATGTGCGCCAATGATATCGGCGGCACCGGCCAGGCGATGTAAGCGATGCGCCAGCGCTGCCCACTTGCCCTGGCACGCCAGCGGGAGGCAAGACTGCATGTCGCGTTGGTTTTCATCTCGTGTGGTGTTAAGCAGGGTGAATAATAAGGGGGGATTGTGGCTGGTTAATGATTGCAGGGTATCCAGATTGATGAACCGGGCAAGACCCTCCGGGTGAGCGAGAACCGGGGATTTGTCCTTTTGGGATAGCCGTTGTAGACCTGCCTCCAGCTGCTTCAGGTGGAGTGGTTTGAAAAGGCAGTCGTCCATCCCGGCGGCAATACAACGGCGACGTTCCTCGGGCTGAGCATTCGCGGTGAGACCAAGAATAATTAACGGTTGTTGCTGCCGTTCTCGTAACAACCGGGTGAGGGTCAGTCCGTCCATCACTGGCATCTGACAATCGGTTATGAGCAGGTCAAAATGCTGTTCGCTACAGCATTCAAGGGCTTGTTCACCGTTTTCCGCCTCGACAACCTCATGTCCCAGTCGGGTCAACTGCTGTCGTAGCAGGAGTCGGTTTGCCGGGTGATCGTCTACAGTCAGTATGCGCAGTGGGTGAGTCGGCGTCATGTTACCCTTTTAGGTCGGATGTTGGCTCAGTCTATTTTGTTGCGTTGGGCGAAATTATAGATGTCTATCGACGTCCGGAGATCGAGCTTTTTCATCATACGGCGTTTATAGGTACTGACGGTTTTATCGCTGACCATCATTTTTACGGCAATCTCGATAACTTTATGCCCTTTTGTCAGAAAGTGCAGAACCTGCAGTTCCTTTTCAGACAGGCTGGCGATTTTATCTTTGTCGTCCAGGGGAATATCGCCAGCGGCGTTCTGGCGGGCGCGATTAATGGGGAAAAAACCGTAGCCACTTTTGATAGCGCGGATAGCGTCATGAAGTTCCGACAGATTATTGCGCTTGCTGATGAAGCCATCGGCACCTGCTCCGGCACAGCGCTTAATATAATGATCGTCATCCTTTCCCGTCAGAAACAGGATCCCACCTTTAAAGTCATTCGCACGTAGTCGCTGGACAACATTAATCCCATTGATTGAGGGAATATCGATATCGACGATAACCAGATCCGGAAGTAACTGGCGTACCTGCTGTACGGCCTTCAGGCCATCATCCGTTTCGCCGATCACCGTCATCCCGTCTTTTTCCAACAACATTCTCACCGCCAGACGGGCAACCGGGTGGTCGTCCACGATTAATACGCTATTCATTTTATCATCCTGTTTTAATGGGCTATGCCTCTTTGCGGCGTCACTTTCAAAAACCGCTCACTGTCTCTCCTTTCCACTATCGTCGTGAGGTGCGTGGTCGATAGTCAAATTGTCGGGACGTTTTTTGCTCAATACAGATAATTACGTTTTGCCAGATCCACCAGTTCAGTTAATTTGGAAATTTTAAATTTCGCCATGATTCGCTTTTTATAGGCGCTGACTCTTTTATTATTTATGTTCATCATCGCAGCAATGACCTGATTGCTGTAGCCAGCAGATATGTAATGCAAGATACAGATGTCAGTATGGGATAACGATAATAAAAATGAGGCGTCTCGTGGGTATTTCTTTCGATGCACTTTCAGTTCATTGCCGTAACAGAACTGGCCAGACACGACCTTATCGATAGTGCTGACAATGTTGTCCAGCGCACTGCTTTTATTGAGATAGCCCGCCGCACCGGCCTTTTTACTCAGTTGAATGTGAAAATCACTGGATGATGAGGATAAAATCAATACCTGTGTAACAGGGATGTTTTGTATTAACTGAGCCAGAGATGAAAAGACATCTGGCTGTTGTTGCAGATGCTCCATAATGACCAGGTCGACATTGAACAATGAAATATTGTCCATCAATTCTTCCATTGTGCCAAACTGCGCGACAACCTGATGGCCTTGTTCTGATAATAAGCCCTGGAGTCCAGCGCGAAGCAGTGGGCTGGAGTCCATGACAATGACTTTTTTGCCTGACATTCCTGATTGTCCTGATTCGGGTAAGGAAAAATTTATTTTCCATCTCGTCAACGCAAATTGGGCTAAGACTTGTCTTTAACTGAAATTTTATTTCCCCCCCATCATTGCAACCCTGTCTGGCCCGCCAGATAGCGGGCCATTCCTTTTATTACTTCTCCTGACAAGCTTATCCAGACCGTTTGCGACAGGTCTTATTAAGCCACAGACGGTCAGACCGGAAGATAGCGTCAGCCAGGGAAAGTATCCCGTATGGAAGTGCGTCTGGCGCGTTGCGCAGACACAGATCGATTATTTACACGAGAATTTAGCGAATGAATCTCAAACCAGTAAATATTGCAGTCGTTGATAAAGACACGATTGTCAAAGCTGACGTTCTGCGCAGTGAAAAAATTGGCAGTGCAGTCAAAATTAAAGCCATCCCGAACGCGAAGTACATTCTTGCGGAAGGCGAGAACGGCGTTGCGCCAGAAAACATTACCCTGAAACGTGTCGGTAAAGACCTGTTCATCATGCTGGAAGGCACCGATGAAGATCAGCCTCAGCTGATTATTGAAGATTATTTCGATAATCCCGGTGAACTGGTGGGTAAAGGTGAAGACGGCCAGTGGCACGAATACATCGCCACTGATGGTGATGACGATCATGAAGCTGCTTTCCTGCTGGACGGTGAATCCTCAGCCCATGCGTTGGGCGCTGGCGCTATTGCCAGTCTTGACGGTCTGGCGGTTGCGGGCACCGCGTTTTCTCCTGCCTTGCTGGCTCTGGGGGCGTTAGCCGCTATTGGCGCGGCGATTGGTATTGGGGCCATTGTTCGTCATAACCGTGGTGGAAAAGAGGGTGGCAATGACGACGATGGCGTGGTCACGCCAGCGCCTGTTCAGACGCCTGAACTGAAAAATGTACACGACGACTTTGGTAGCAAAACCGGCACGATCCCGCAAAACGGCGTGACCGATGACACCACGCCAACCTTCAGCGGTATTGGCCACCCTGGCGATACCGTTGAATTTTGGGAAAACGGCATCAAGCTGGGCGAAACCCGCGTAGATAGCGATGGTAACTGGACGTGGACGCCAGAAAACCCGCTGTCTCAGGGCGATCACAGTATCGTGCTGATCGGCAAAGGTGCCGATGGCCGCACCAGTACGCCGGGCGATCCGTTTGATTTCACCATTGCACCCGATGCACCGGGCAAACCTGTTATTGGTGACGTGGAAGATGACGTTGGTCCTGTTACGGGTCCTATTCATAACGGTGACACCACCGATGACGCCCAGCCTGTGTTTCGTGGCGAAGGCGCTAACCCGGGCGATACCGTTGAACTGATTGTCGACGATGAAGTTGTGGGCACCGCTATCGTCGGCGAAGACGGCAACTGGGAAGTGACCCCGGAAAACCCGCTGCCGGAAGGTTCCCATGAAGGGAAGGTCGTTATTCGCGATCCTGAGGGCAACGCCAGCGAACCGTCCGATCCAATCGAGTTTATCGTCGACCTGACGCCGCCAGAAAAGCCGGTGATTGGCGAGGTAGAAGATGACGTCGGCCCGATTGTTGGCCCAATTCACAATGGTGACACCACCGATGACACCCTGCCTGTTTTCCGCGGCGAAGGTGCTGAGCCGGGCGACACCGTTGAACTGATTATCGACGATAAGGTCGTGGGTACGGCGATCGTGGGTGACGACGGAAAATGGGAAGTAACCCCGGAAAACCCACTGGCAGAGGGCAAGCATGAAGCCGTCGTGGTGATCACCGACCCTGCGGGCAACGCCAGCGAGCCGTCCGATCCTGTCGAGTTTATTGTCGACCTGACGCCGCCAGAAAAGCCGGTGATTGGTGAGGTAGAAGATGACGTCGACCCGATCGTTGGCCCAATTCACAACGGTGACACCACCGATGACACCCAGCCTGTTTTCCGTGGCGAAGGCGCTGTGCCGGGTGAAACCGTTGAGCTGATTATTGACGACGAAGTCGTGGGTACAGCAATCGTAGGTGATGACGGGAAATGGGAAGTAACCCCGGAAAACCCTCTGGCGGAAGGCGAACATGAAGCGGTCGTGGTGATCACCGATCCGGCGGGCAACGCCAGTGAACCGTCCGATCCGATTGGCTTTATTGTCGACACCACGCCTCCGGCCAAACCGACCATCGATACCGTGTTCGATGATGTGGGCGGCAAAACCGGCAACCTGACGCCAGGTGAGATCACGGATGACAGCACCCCGACCTTTAGCGGGACCGCTGAAGAGAACAGTCTGGTGTACATCGTGGTGAACGGCAACGTGGTGGATTCCGTACGCGCAACGGAAAGCGGTACCTGGACCTGGGAACCGTCTCCGGCGCTGGCTAACGGCTCGTATAACGTCAGCGTTATTGCTGAGGATAAGGCAGGTCTGCGTTCTGAACCGTCCGACAGTTTCGACTTTAGCGTGCAGTCCGGTGGTGTGCCAACGGCTCCGGCGATCACTGATGTTATCGACGACGTCGAGTCGCATACCGGCACTGTACAGCATAACGGCGTCACTAACGACGATAAGCCGACCATCACCGGGACCGGTCAGGACGGCACCACCGTTTATCTGTACGACGGCGCGAACCCGAATCCGATCGGCAGCGCGGTGGTGACTGGCGGACGCTGGACCATCGACTTTGATACCCCACTGGCGCAGGGCGAGCACCGCTTCCGTGCTGTCGCGGAAAATGCCACCGGCAACCGCAGCCCGGAGACGGGTGAGTGGGTTATTAACATTGATTCCGTTGCACCAGGTCAGGCGACTGACATTGAGCTGTGGGATGACTTCGGTACGCCGGGGATCATCGCCGATAACGATACCACCGATGACAACACCCCAACCTATCGCGGGAAGGGTGAAGCAGGCGGTACGGCGATTATCGATCTGGGTGATGGTACCACCGTACGCGTACCGATTGATGGCAGCGGTAACTGGAGCTACACCCCGGCCCCTGCGCTGGCAGATGGCGACTACACCTGGAAAGTGTCGATTGAAGACAAAGCGGGTAGCGTCGGCCCGGCGTCTGACCCGATCCACTTCACCGTGGACACCAGCGGTAACGGCATCTCCATCAGCCACGTTGTGGATGATGAAGGTAGCGTTCAGGGCAATCTGGCCAGCGGCAGCCACACCGATGACACGACCCCAACGGTTGTGGGCCGCGCGACGCCTGGCTCCATCGTGAAAGTGTACGTTGACGGCAAGCTGGTTGACAGCGTGATTGCCGACCCGACCACGGGGCAATGGCAGTACACCCTCAACCCGGCGCTGTCCGCTGATGGCACGTATCAGATCACCGCGACCGAAAATACCGGTACGGGTGATAGCGCACCAACGCCCCCGTTTGAACTGACGCTGGATACCCGCGTACCGACCGGCTCGCTGGATGGCGTGACGGATGACGTGGGCCTGGTTCAGGGCGACCTGGCGAACCCGGATGTCACGGACGATACCACCCCGACCCTGCGCGGTACCGGTGTGGCGGGTGATGTCGTGTTTATTTACGACGGCACGACCCTGATTGACTCCGTCACCGTAGGCCCTGGCGGCACCTGGAACTACACGCTGCCGCCACAAAATAACGGTACCGAGCTGGAGATGAACGTGGTGTTCCAGAGCCCGACGGGCGTAAGAAGCGCGCCGGGTGATTCATGGAAAATCACCATTGATACCGAAGCGCCAACGGCCAGTGCAGTTGCTGACAACCTGAGTAAAGACTCCGGCGTAAGCGATGCGGATTTCATCACCAATAACAGTGGTCCTGGCAGCGTGATCACCGGTCATCTCTCGTCTGCGCTGGAAGCGGGTGAAAAGGTCTATGTCTCCGTTGATGGAGGTAAAACCTGGCAGGAAGCGATCGTCGATGGCGATAAGTGGGCCTATGTGGACTCGCAAGGCCACAGCGCCGACTGGACCATTCTGACCCGCGTGGTGGATGCGGCAGGTAACTACACCGAATCATCACAAAAGGTGGTGGTGGATCAGGTTGCGCCAGATGAACCAACCGATGTGGTTCGTAGCGGTAACGATGTCACCGTGACGTTGCCTGGCAGCAATGTCGCGGCAGGGGACACGGTAGTGGTGAAGGTGGGTGATGTCTCTGTGACGCACACGCTGACCGCAGCTGATATCACAAACGGCAACGTGACGGTGAGCCTGCCGCCTGGCGGTTATACCGATATCCCTGTCGGGGCAGCCATTGTTGATGCGGCGGGTAACAGCTCGAATTACCGCACCAGCGATTTCACCAGCACCAACAACTTTGAGTCGGCTGACGAGTTCACGGCGATCGATGCGGGTCAGTGGGTACACGGGATGCGTTTCTCCCACTCACCGGCGAGCGGAACCAATGATTACCAGTTTGCCAATCAGGTATTTGGCGGCAGCAACAGTCTGTATTTGCACGGTACCGAGCAAGATCTGGGAATGAGCGGCAGCATGTTTGTTGATTTCCAGTACGGTGCCAGCGACATCAAATTCGACTTTAACCCGAACTTTGCGGGTAACTCGACGGTGGTGAATTTCTACGACATTAACGGCGAGCTGATTGGTTCTGTGCCTGTTGATGATTTTGCCAACAACCGTAATTTCCCGGTCGCGTTCTCCAGCCCGGATAACCCGGTTTACCGCATGGAAATCCATCACGAGGAGTTCCCGACGGCACGCGGCTTTGGTTTCAGCATCGATAACCTGGTCGTGGGCGGCACGGGCAAAACGGTGACCCCGGGTGACTACCTGGCGGATAACCAGGGCGATGTCTGGTACGGCGATGCGGCAGATAACGTCTACCAGGTGACGGATGTCACCAGCCTGAGCTCGGCCATTATTCAGGGCGGTGAAGGTCTGGATACCCTGAAATTACTGGGCTCGGATCAGCACCTCGATCTGAGCACGCTGGGGAACAAGATCCAGTCAATGGAAGTGATCGACATCACGGGGACGGGTGATAACACCCTGACATTAAATGCCGGTGATGTCCTGGAAAACGCGTCTCAGAACCTGTTCCACGATAACGGGCTCAACCAGATGATGGTGAAAGGGGATGCGGGTGACCAGGTCAACCTGAGTGACCTGTTACCAAACGACATAGACCCGGGCAACTGGACGAATGGTGGCACGGTGAACGTTGGCGGAGTGGAGTATCAGTCCTTCCAGATGGATAGCCTGAATACCGAAATACTCGTTCAGATGGGAGTCACGGTCACGCTACAGAATCACTAATTATCCCCATGAAGTACGAGGCTCCCTGAGGGGGAGCCTCCTTAAAAAACGGTTTTATACCAGAAAACATGACCAGGGCTTTACCTGAACAGTTAAGTAGACCCATTTGGAAACGATTATGAAAAAGACAACTGTTACAAATATGCACACTGAACCTAACGCAATGGCAATGATGGATGTGACGGCGACGCTGCCGCCGCTGCCTTCCGACGTCCTGCTGTGGGCTGACTTCCAGTTTGAACGTGAAATTGCCAATGGCCGCACCACGATTGATAACACCCCAACCTTTAGCGGTAAGGGCGAACCGGGCATGGTGGCGGTAATTGATCTTGGCGGCGGTCAAAGCGTGCGTGTACCGGTGAACGCGAGTGGTTCGTGGACCTGGACGCCTGCGCCTGCACTGGCAGATGGTCGCTACACCTGGTCTGTTGCGCTGGAAAATGCGGCGGGTGAGCGTGGCCCTTCGACTGCACCTGTCACGTTCAATGTGGATACCGTGGGTAACGGCGTGTCGTTTAGCCACGCGGAAGATAACACCGGGCCGCTGACCAACCCGCTGGCCAGCGGCAGCAGCACCGATGATGTAAACCCGGTGATGGTCGGGACGGCAACGCCTGGCTCTCTGGTGACTTTGTACGTTGACGGCGTCGCCGTTGGCTCTCAAACCGCCGATCCTGTGACGGGGCAGTGGTCTATTGAGATCAATCCTGCGCTGGAATCCGGTAAAACCTACAGTATTACGGCGAGTGAATATAACGGCCCTGGCGATAACCCGCCGGATGCGGGTCCGTTCCTGCTGACCATCGATACCGTTGTCCCAACGGGGACGTTCGATCGCGTATCGGATGACGTTGGCCGCTATCAGGGCGATCTGCCAAACCCGGCAGTGACCGATGACACCACACCAACCCTGCACGGTACTGGCCGTCCCGGGGATATCGTCTTCGTGCGTAACGGTAGCGACATTATCGGCTCTGTATCCGTGGGAGCTGACGGCAGCTGGGAATATACCCTGCCTGAGCAGACGAACGGTACCGCGCTGGATGTGAGCGTGGTCTTCCGTGGCCCGACTGGCGTTGAAAGCGCGCCAACCGACCCGTGGAAACTGGTGATTGATACCGAAGCACCAAACAAACCGATTATCGGCGACGTTGACGATGACGTCGGCCCGATTACTGGCCCAATTCATAACGGTGATATCACCGATGATACCCAGCCGGTATTCCGTGGCGAAGGCGCTGTGCCGGGTGAAACCGTTGAACTGATCATCGACGACGAAGTTGTGGGTACCGCAATCGTAGGTGAAGACGGCAAATGGGAAGTGACACCAGAAAACCCACTGGCGGAAGGTGAGCACGAAGCGGTCGTCGTCATCACCGATCCGGCGGGCAACGCCAGCGAACCGTCCGACCCGATCGATTTTATCGTCGACACTACGCCTCCGGCAAAACCGACTATCGACACCGTATTTGACGACGCGGGTCAGCAGACCGGTTACCTCAAAAACGGCGACATTACTGACGACAGCACCCCGACGTTTGCAGGTTCTGCCGAAAAGAACAGCCTGGTCTACATCATTGTTAATGGTGTGCAGGTCGATTCTGTGCGCGCCACCGATGCAGGCACCTGGACCTGGACGCCACCGCTGGGGCTGGCGAACGGTCACTATGACGTGAAAGTGATCGCGGAAGACAAGGCTGGCCTGCGTTCCGAGCCATCTGATGAGTTCGCCTTTGACCTGCTGGCGGGCGGTATTCCGACGGCTCCGGCGATCACCGATGTGATTGACGACGTTGAATCGCACATGGGCACCGTACAGAACGGCGGTATCACCAACGACGATCGTCCAACCATCACCGGTACTGCGCAGAATGGCACTGTTGTTTATCTGTACGACGGCGCGAACCCGAATCCGATCGGCAGCGCGGTGGTAACTGGTGGACGCTGGACCATTGATTTTGACACCCCGCTGGCTCAGGGCGAACACCGCTTCCGTGCAGTTGCGGAAGACGTAACCGGCAACCGCAGCCCGGAAACCGGCGAGTGGGTCATTAACATTGATTCCGTCGCACCTGGTCAGGCAACCGACATTGAGCTGTGGGACGATTTCGGTACCCCTGGGTTTATTCGTAACGACGACACCACCGATGACAACACCCCAACCTACCGTGGTAAGGGGGAAGCAGGCGGTACGGCGATTATCGATCTGGGTGATGGCACCACCGTGCGCGTACCTGTCGATGGCAGCGGTAACTGGAGCTATACCCCGGCCCCTGCGCTGGCAGACGGCGACTACACCTGGAAAGTCTCTATTGAAGACAAAGCGGGCAACGTCGGCCCGGCGTCTGACCCGATCCACTTCATCGTGGATACCAGCGCTAACGGCGTATCCATCAGCCACGTTGTGGATGATGAAGGCGCGATCACCGGCAATCTGGGCAGCGGCAGCCACACTGATGACACGACCCCAACGGTTGTGGGCCACGCGACGCCTGGCGCGCTGGTGAAAGTGTATGTCGATGGTAAATATGTTGATAGCGTACGTGCTGATGCCGTCACCGGTAACTGGCAACTGACGATCACCCCGGCACTGAGTGCAGACGGTACCTACAAGATCACCGCGACGGAAGATCCGGGTACGGGCGAAAGCGCGCCGACGCCTCCGTTTGAGCTGACGCTGGATACCAGCATCCCAACAGGTTCTCTGGATCGTGTTGTTGATGATGTGGGCCTGGTTCAGGGTGACCTGGCGAACCCGGCGGTGACCGATGACACCACGCCGACGCTGCATGGTACAGGACGTGCGGGTGATACCGTGTTGATTTACGACGGCACCACGCTCGTGAATTCTGTCACCGTAGGCAATGACGGTACCTGGAACTACACGCTGCCACCGCAGAACAACGGCGCAGAGCTGTCTCTGAGTGCGGTATTCCAGAGCCCGACCGGGGTGAAAAGCGCACCAACCGCGCCGTGGGATCTGACGATTGATACCCAGGCACCAACCGCGCCAACGATTGTCGGCATGTATGACGATGCGGGTACGCTGATTGCTGACGGGGGTCGTTCACGCGACACAACACCGGAATTACGCGGCACGGCTGAGAAAAACAGCCTGGTGACAATTTATGAGCCGGGCAACAAGGTGCCAGTCGGTTCCGTGTATGCCGATCCAAGCGGTAACTGGACGTGGACATCGCCTGCGCTGACGGATGCGAAGCACGACTTCTACGTAACGTCACAGGATGCGGCGGGTAACGTTTCCGGCCAGTCCAACCACTATGGTCTGGAAGTTGATACCCAGGCTGCTGCCCCGGTCATTCTGGGCGCATACGATGACGTGGAAGGCGGCATCTATAAAGGCCTGGTTCCGGACGGTGGGTTGAGCAACGATGGCAATATGCAACTGCGCGGAACCGCAGAGCCGAACAGCATCGTTTACATCTACAACGCGTACAACAACGCGGTGCTGGATACGGTGAAAACCGATGCCAACGGTAACTGGATCTGGGATCGTGCGGTTGCTGACACCGCGGCGGGTCGTCCGCATATGTTCTACACCATTGCGAAAGACGACCTGGGTAACGTTTCAGGTAAGTCTGCGACTTATTCGATCAACGTGGATACCGTTAATACCGCGCCGGTGATTACGGGAGCTTATGACGATGTCGCGGGTGGCGTTTATAACGGCCTGGTGGGTAATGGTGGCGTGACCAACGACCGTACCCCTGAGTTACGCGGTACGGCGGAAGCCGGCAGCGTGGTGTACATCGTTATTGATAACTATGGCACGGTCGCGGGTTCTGTTACGGCAGGAGCAGACGGTAAGTGGTCGTTCCCAATGACCACCAACTACAACCAGACGTACAACTTCCATGCTTATTCCATTGATAAAGCAGGGAACCGCTCGGGTGATTCTGCGAAATTCGCGCTGACGATTGATACGGTGGTTGCGGCACCAACGGTCACGGTTATCTCTGATAACGTTGCTGGCGGTAAAGTCGGTAATCTGGTTGACGGTGAGAGCACCAACGACAACCGTCCGACCATTACAGGTAATGGCGCAGAAGCGGGCGCGAAGATTGAGATTGTGCTGGCGCTGGGTAATCAGGGATGGGGGAGTAATAACCTCGTTTACACCACTACCGCCCGGGCGGACGGTACCTGGAGTCTGGAGATCCCAACGGCGCTGGCTAACGGCACCTGGTATTTCCGTGCTAAGCAGACGGATATCGCGGGTAACACCAGCGGGTTGGGTAACCAGCATTACGTTGTTGTTGATACCGTCAACGCCGCGCCGGTGATTACCAGCGTGATGGATAACGTCGGTCCGGTGACGGGCAACGTGGCCAATGCTGGTTCAACGGATGACAACACGCCAACGCTGAACGGTACGGCCGAAGCGGGCAGTACGGTGTATATCGCGGTAAATGGCGCAACGTACAGCGTGACCGCCGCCACCAATGGTAGCTGGAGCTTTACACCGTCCGCATTGCCACTGGGGAACAACACCTTCAGCGTGTTCTCCATCGATAAGGCGGGTAACAAGAGCGCGGGCATTTCACGCAGTCTGAACGTGGTTTCACCGAAAGTGACCGAAGACTTTGAATGGGCTGTGGGTCAGCAGGTAGGTATACCGAATGGGACTGCGCTGAAATCCGGGCTGGTGATCAGCTGTTCCTACGGCGGCTATGCCTATCAGCCGATTGTGGGTGGTGGCCACCATGCGTTGATGCGTGCAGACAGAACCGCACCTGTTCGTCTGACCTGGGGCTCCGGGAAGTATGTTGGCTCGGTTGAAATGGACCTGGTGACGCCTGCGGTGAATATTGCTTTTGCCCCAATCACTGTCGTGTATTACGACAAGAGCGGTGCAGTATTATCGACCCAGACATACACCAGTGCGCGCCATATCTCCTATACCGCACCTGCGGGGAAAGAGATTGCCGCTGTTGATATGTATACCGGAACGCGTGGCGGCACCCTTGCCTTTGACAACGTGAGCTGGACGCCAAAATCGAGCGGCGTCATGGGCATGATGAGCATGGGTGAGGATGTACACGACGACAGCAATACCATTGCGTCGCTGGACAGCCACCAGGAAACACACAGCGTACTGGACAAAAATACGCTGACGCTGACGGACAACGAGAAGCCTCTGGACTTCAGCAAGCTGGTCACTAAAACCGATGTGGTTAACCAAATCGATATGGTGAATGGCAAGGCAGATACCCTGAATATCGGGCTTAACGATGTTCTGGCTCACGCGAAAACCAACCTGTTTGTGGACGATGGTTCAAAACAGCTGCTGGTGAAAGGTGAGAAGGGCGATGTACTGAACCTGAACGATCTGCTGCCTGACAACAGCGATCCGGGCAACTGGACCAACGCCGGTAACGTGAAGGTATCGGGCGTCGAATATCAGGTGTTCCACATGGAAAGCCAGGACGTAGAACTGCTGGTGCAAGCTGGCGTGACCGTCAACGTGAATAATCACTAACTTAAACTTTTCCAGGCCTCCTTTCGAGGAGGCCTCTGGAGGATTTATGACTTTTTTCAAGACCTCTCTGTTTGCGGCGCTGTTTACCTCCTCCGCATTTTTCATGCACTCTGCCACCGCTGCGGAGAATTTTGGCAAAGCGTATCAGCCTGTTGCGCCCGTCGGTCAGACGCAGGCACAAATTGTTTATTACCGTGACGCCAGCAACACTGCGGGCGGTGCGGCACATGTTTATGTCGATAATGAATTCCATGACGCACTGTTGCCAGGAGGGTATACCGTTTTCTGCCTGGCACCTGGCAAGCATAATCTGGGTGCGTACCAGAATGATGCGCCGGAATATCGCGGTAAAGATCAGGGCTACAATGTGGAAATGAGCGGCGGGCAGACCTATTTCGTGCGCGTCAACCACACCATGAATGCGGTGCCAGAAGCCCGCACGCGTGAACAGGCGGAAAAAGATCTCGCTGGTCTGCGCGAACAGATCCACGTGCTGTCCCGCGCCTCCAGCGTAGAAGCTTGTAAAAACCTGCCTGCACCTCAGTTCAAAGATTACACCTTATCTGGTGACGTCATGTTCCGCTTTGGCCAGTCCAGTGAGAAGGGTGTTTCCGCACAGGGTCGCCAGGCGGTAAAAGATCTGGTGGCAACGATTAAGCGTGAAAACGTCGAGCTGAAACAGATTCAGGTTATCGGCCACACCGATGCTATCGGTAGCGATCGCGGCAACTACGTGCTGGGCCTGAAGCGTGCACAAACCATTCGTACCATGTTGGCTGAAAACGGCCTCCCAGCACGCCTGATGACGGCAACCAGCGTGGGTAGCAACGAGCCGGTGGTCAACGATTGCGCCGCCTCCAGCAAGAGAGAACGGGTCTCCTGCTATGCCCCGAACCGTCGTGTTGTTGTGCGTGTGAGCGGTGATCAAAACATTCCTGCTACGGCACAAAAGTAATCCTCAACGCATGCTCTGATTATGACGGAGCATGCGTTATCTCTTCCTCTTCATCTTTCCCACATTTCCTGCGTGTTTATCGTAACCACAAAAAAACCGTAACAACATGATGCTGTTACGGTTTTGAGTGGCAGATTGCCCCCCTGTAAAACAGGGGGGCTTTTTTACTGTAATTGGATCTGTATCCCTTGTTGAATCAGGACTTCCGCATCGTGGCTGTCGTTCTGGTAGACGTGATACACCACGCCTCCCACCGTGACATCCTCCTGCGCATTCCATTTTTCAACCCCGTGTTCACCCGCGATGGACTCCAGCGTCACTTTGTCGCCTTTGTCACCCTGAACCATCAACTGTTTAGTACCATCGTCCAGGAACTGGTTTTCCTGTCCCAGCGTCAGAACATCATCAATACGAATGTTTAGCTGGTTCTGACCATGACCTTTGAGCGAAACGGCGTGAAGATCCTGCGCCGCAGTGTGGGACAGTTCAGCCGCTCTGGAAAGGTCGATGCTATCGACGGTGTCTGTCAGCGCCAGGACATGTTCGACCAGGCTGAATGGTGAGTGCGTCGCTTCATCCTCGTTGAAGAGCGCGCTCACCGGTGCGCCCTGACCCCTGACCGTAAAGTTATCCAGAACAATCCATGAACCGACGCCGTTGGTGTCGGTACTGTCAGAAATCGTGATCACCACATTTCCCGAGGTGCTGGCCGTCCAGCTCCCGCCGTAAATGCCGTTAACAACCTGCACGTTATCGACGACCTTTACGCCGTCTACCGTGATGGTCAGGTAGTGTGATGGGTTATCAATAGGGATACCCGTCGTCGCCCACACTATGCTTCTGACGCTAAAGTTATAGGTGTGTCCCGCCTCGACATGGAAGGTGCGCGACATAATATCGCCAGCGGTAGAGTGCCCAGCACTTCTGCCCCCGGAAAGCTGTACCTGCTGACCGTCGAACACACCGACGCCGCTCCAGGCGCTGGCAAACGTCCAGCCCTGTCCGGTGGTATCGTTAAAATCGTTCACGGTTGTCGCAACGTTGAAGGCCTGCGGCGGGCTTGCTGCGCTGGTATTTCCTGCGGCATCCGTCTGTTTCGCCGTGAATTGATAATTACCCTCGCTCAGCGCCGGGCTGGGGTGCCATGTCCAGCTACCATCAGCATTTGCGGAAAACGAGGCCACTGGGGCCGTGCCGTTGTAGATCGTCACCAGCGCGTGAGGTTCCACACTGCCCACGCTTCCTGTCAGGGTAGGGGTGTTATCGGTTAGGGAAAATAACGGTGCTTCTGCAACAGTGTCCAGATCGACGGTAACAGGCGCAGACCTTTCACTTTCGTTACCCGCCGGATCGGTGAAGGTGGCGTTCAGATTATGATTGCCGTCCCCGCCAATAAGATCACCGGATACGCTCCAGCTACCCTCCGCGTTAACAATGGAGGAGCCAATCAGGGTGTTGCCGTCATACAGCTTTACGATGTCTCCTGCTGCGCCATTTTTCCCGGCCATGTTCACATGATCATCGTTGCTTAACCCTTGCAGGATGAGGTCTTTCCCGACGCTGTTTTTCAGTACGTCTGGCACAGGCGCATCTGGGCTGGTGATGTCATAGTCCACAACGACAGGATCGCTTTTCGCACCCGCATTACCCGCCGGATCGCGGAAGCCGACCTGCAGGTTGTGGTCACCTTCCGATGGCAGGGTTATCTCTGCACGCCAGTTGCCGCTGGCATCCACCACCGTGGAGGCAGTCAGTTTATCGCCGTCATAGAGAAGTACCGTATCACCCGGCTCACCTTTGCCGCTCAGCTGTAGCGGATTGGTGTTGGTCACGCCACCAGCGGAGAGATCCCTGGCGTTGTCGTCGGTAATCTCAATAGCGCCAGGGGCATCGGGGGGAGTGATGTCGTAATCCACAGTGACAGGGTCACTTTTCGCACCCACAT